>JARDZH010000135.1 GCA_029240955.1 Pseudomonas sp.
TTGCCAGTCGCGCTGATGCAACCAGCGGCCTCGCAGATGCTCGACATGAGCGCCATGCGGCGGTTGTGCCTGACCGGGCCATGGATAAAGCAGGTAACCGCCCAGCCACAGTTCGGCGCTGAGCGTTTCAATGCCATGGGCATTCAGCGCGAGCCGGCTCTCCGGGCGCGCAGACATCGGGAGCTGGTGCTGGCTCAGATGAGTCAGCTTGCGATCGAGCCGGTCATGGCAGCCGGGACCGAGCCATTGCGCAGGATCGCTACCATCGCCGCCCTGCGGTCCGAGGTAAAGTTTGATCGCCAGTTCCACGTGATGCACGCCGTCGTGATCACGCAACAGCAGATCCAGCTCGCCCAGCGTATGCCCGCCTTCGCGGATCGGCAGATTGGCGGCGATGATCTCGACACCCGGCGCACGATGCAGTGCAAACTGCCAGAGCCGTTCGTAATACAGCCCCAGTCGTCGGGTCGTGGCCTGAGCCAGCCAGTGTTCGAGTTCGTCGCTGTTCTGGTCCAGACGGGTCAAGAGGTCCGCCAGTTGTCCTGGCGATTGCACCCAGTCGCTGCCGGTCAGCGGGTGGCGCTGCGGCCAGGGTGTCGCGGCCAGCATCGGCGGCGCGAGGATCACCCACGCCAGATCCCGCACCTCAGGACGGCGCAGCTGGCGGGGAAGGTCGATGAGGCTGGGGAAAAGGGTCATGGAGGGAGGATAGCTTGAGTTGATGGGGACGTAGGAGCGGCTTCAGCCGCGAAAGCGCTGTTTCAGCCAGCAGAGTGTTCCGGCTGTGCCAGCCTCATCGCGGCTAAAGCCGCTCCCACGGAAATCGCGTTCGATACATGAGCGCGCGGGGCAAGTTAACGGCCGCGGGCAGCTCCGTTTGCCGCTACCCGGCGCTTTCGCCCATAATCCCTTTCTTTCAAGTCGTATCGAAACCGCAGCAGGAGCCCCATGGAGCAATTTCGCAATATCGGCATCATTGGCCGCCTGGGCAGTGTTCAGGTGCTCGATACCATTCGCCGGCTCAAGCGGTTTCTGCTGGATCGCCATCTGCACGTGATTCTCGAAGAAACCATCGCCGAAGTGCTGCCCGGTCACGGGCTGCAGACCTCGTCGCGCAAAATGCTCGGTGAGGTCTGCGATCTGGTCATCGTGGTCGGCGGCGACGGCAGCCTGCTGGGCGCCGCGCGGGCGCTGGCGCGGCATAACGTGCCGGTGCTGGGCATCAACCGCGGCAGCCTGGGCTTTCTGACCGACATCCGTCCTGACGAGCTGGAAGTCAAATGCGCCGAAGTGCTGGACGGGCATTATCTGGTCGAGAACCGCTTCTTGCTCCAGGCCGAAGTTCGTCGTCATGGCGAAGCCATCGGGCAGGGCGACGCGCTCAACGACGTGGTGCTGCACCCGGGCAAGTCCACGCGAATGATCGAATTCGAAATCTGGATCGACGGCCAGTTCGTCTGCAGCCAGAAGGCGGACGGCCTGATCGTCGCCACGCCGACCGGTTCGACCGCCTATGCGCTGTCGGCAGGCGGCCCGATCATGCACCCCAAGCTCGACGCCATCGTCATCGTGCCGATGTACCCGCACACGCTGTCGGGCCGGCCGATCGTGGTTGACGGGAACAGCGAGCTCAAGATCGTTGTCTCCAAGGACATGACGATCTATCCGCAAGTGTCCTGCGATGGCCAGAATCATTTCACCTGCGCCCCGGGCGATACCATCACGGTCAGCAAGAAGCCGCAGAAGCTGCGGCTCATTCATCCGCTGGATCACAACTACTACGAAGTCTGCCGGACCAAGCTCGGTTGGGGCAGTCGGCTCGGCGCCGGGAGTGATTGATGCTCGATCCGGCGCGTAGCTTTGATCTGATCGGTGACGTGCATGGTTGTGCTCATACCCTTGAGCACTTGCTCGAAAGGCTCGGTTACCGGCTGCAGCGGGGCGTGTGGCGCCATCCGCAGCGCATCGCGATCTTTCTGGGCGACATCATCGACCGTGGGCCGGGCATTCGCCGGGCGCTGCATATCGTGCGCGACATGGTCGAGGCCGGGCACGCTCACTGCATCATGGGCAATCACGAATTCAACGCGCTGGGCTGGGTAACGCCCGCTTTGCCTGGGACCGGTCAGGAGTACGTGCGCGAGCACAGCCCGCGTCACTCTCGATTGATCGGGGAAACCCTCGCCCAGTTCGAACAGTACCCCGACGAATGGAAAGAGTTCGTCGACTGGTTCTACGAGCTGCCACTGTTCATGGATGCCGGCCGCTTTCGGGTAGTGCACGCCTGTTGGGACCCGACACTGATCGAGCCGATGCGGCGTCAGTACCCGAACGGCTGCATCGACGCGCCATTCATTCAGGAATCGGCGGTGCCTGGCAGCTTTGCCAGCGGCGTATTCAACCGCTTGTTGCGCGGCACCGACATGCGCTTGCCGCACGGCATGACGCTGACCGGCGGCGACGGCCTGACCCGCCAGTACTTTCGCACCAAGTTCTGGGAAGACAACCCGCAGACGTACGGCGACATCGTCTTCCAGCCCGATCCACTGCCGGAAGGCGTGGCCAAGACGCCGTTGTCGACCAGCGAGAAAGACGCGCTGCTGCGCTATGGCGTCGACGAGCCGCTGTTGTTCGTCGGGCATTACTGGCGCAGCGGCACACCTGCGGCCATCCGCCCCAATCTGGCTTGTCTGGACTACAGCGCCGTGCTGTGCGGCAAGCTGGTGGCCTACCGGCTGGATCAGGAAACCCGGATCGATCCGGATAAATTCGTCTGGGTCGACGTCCAGCGCCCCGAGGTTTCGCAATGACCCCAATTGCTGTTCTGCGTCTGCCGTTGTCCACTGATCTGAGTGGCTTCGTCAGTCTCCTGCACCGTTTGCAGGTGCCCCATCGCGTCAGCGAAGAAGTCGGCGAGCAAGTGCTCTGGGTGCCCGACGCCGGGCAATTGCCGGATGAAGTACGCGAGCTGTACCAGCGCTATCCCGAAGGCGACGAGCATTATCAACCGCCGGCCGGGCAGACGCCTGTCGTTGCTCGCGAAAGCTTCGCTCACCAACTGCGGGCCAGCCCGGTCACGGCGCTGGTGCTGCTGGCCAGCCTGATCGTTGCGGGCGTGACGCTGCTGGGCGATAACCTGAATGCAGTTCGCTGGCTGACCTTTCTAGACTTCCGCGTGCATGGCGAATACGCCACGTTCGTGCCGCTCAGCGACAGCCTGGCGGCGGGGCAGTGGTGGCGGATCGTCTCGCCGATGCTGATCCATTTCGGCATACTGCACCTGGCCATGAACGGCATGTGGTACTGGGAGCTGGGGCGGCGGATCGAGCTGCGCCAGAGCAGCTGGCAATTGCTGGCGCTGACCCTGCTGTTCGCTGCGGTTTCCAACTACGTTCAATACCTGTCCGGCGGCCCGAGCCTGTTCGGCGGGTTGTCCGGTGTCCTTTACGGGCTGCTGGGGCATTGCTGGATATTCCAGCTGCTCGCGCCCAATCCGATTTATCGCCTGCCTCGCGGCGTGCTGGTGATGATGCTGGTCTGGCTGTTGCTGTGCCTGTTTGGCGTGGTGAGCATGCTGGGCTTCGGCGATATCGCCAACGGCGCCCACGTCGGCGGCCTGATCATCGGCTGTGTCACGGGTCTTGTGGGCGGTGCCCTGGCCCGTCGAAAGGTCTAGAATCCCGTCCGCCATTTTCTGGAGTGCGCCATGTCGTCTTTTGTAGAAATGATCGAAAACATCACCCCTGATATCTACGAGAGCCTCAAGCTGGCCGTGGAAATCGGCAAGTGGTCCGACGGTCGCAAGTTGACCCAGGAGCAGCGTGAGCTGTCGCTGCAGGCGTTGATCGCCTGGGAAGCGCAGAACCTGCCCGAAGACCAGCGTATCGGCTACATGGGCCCGCAGGAATGCGCGTCCAAGTCGGCGCCGGTGCCTAATATTCTGTTCAAATCGGATGCCATTCATTGATCGAACTCGGTCGCGGATCAGTCAACAAAATGTCGGTGCGTCATGAAGACGCGTCGTTCGTGCAGTACGCTTTTCGTTTGGGCGACACGGAAATCCCGGTCAATCCATTGATCGGCAAGACCGTGCGTCTGGAGTTTCTGGGGGCGATTCATTGCTCTCATTGCGGTCGCAAGACCAAGTCCAGCTACAGCCAGGGTTACTGTTACCCCTGCATGCTCAAGCTCGCCCAGTGCGACGTGTGCATCATGAGCCCTGAGAAGTGCCACCACGAACACGGAACCTGCCGGGATCCGGGCTGGGGCGAGCAGTTCTGCATGACCGACCACATCGTTTACCTGGCGAACTCGTCGGGCGTGAAGGTCGGGATCACCCGCGCCACGCAGTTGCCGACCCGCTGGCTGGACCAAGGCGCCAGCCAGGCACTGCCCATTCTGCGGGTTGCGACTCGCCAGCAGTCCGGCTTCGTCGAAGACCTGCTGCGCAGTCAGGTCGCCGACCGCACCAACTGGCGCGCCTTGCTCAAGGGCGACGCGCAACCGGTGGACCTCAAGGCCATCCGCCAGGAGCTGTTCGACAGCTGCGGCGCAGGTCTGCTGGGGTTGCAAGAACGTTTCGGGCTGCAGGCCATCCAATTACTGCATGACGCCGAGCCGCTGGAATTCCGCTATCCGGTCGAGGCGTATCCCACCAAGATCGTCAGCTTCAACCTGGACAAGAACCCGATCGCCGAAGGCACGCTGTTGGGCATCAAGGGTCAGTACCTGATCTTCGATACCGGCGTGATCAACATTCGCAAGTACACGGCCTATCAACTGGCCGTGCATCAGTAAGGATTCGAGCATGCGCACCGAACAACCGAAAATGATCTACCTCAAGGACTACCAGGCGCCTGAGTACCTCATCGACGAGACGCACCTGACCTTCGAACTGTTCGACGACCACACGCTGGTGCACGCGCAACTGGTGATGCGCCGCAATCCGGAGCGCGGTGCCGGTCTGCCGCCGCTGGTGCTGGACGGTCAGCAGCTGGAGCTGGTCTCGCTGCAACTGGACGACACCGAACTGGGCGAGGGCGACTATCAGCTGACCGCCGATCATCTGACGCTGCACCCCAAGGGCGAGCGCTTCACGGTCGACAGCACCGCGCGCATTCACCCGGAAACCAACACCGCGCTCGAAGGCCTGTACAAGTCCGGCGGCATGTTCTGCACGCAGTGCGAGGCCGAAGGCTTTCGCAAGATCACCTGGTACCTCGACCGTCCGGACGTGATGAGCATCTTCACTACCACGGTCAGTGCCGACAAACACCAGTTCCCGATTCTGCTGTCCAACGGCAACCCGGTCGCCAGCGGCCAGGAAGACGACGGTCGTCACTGGGCGACCTGGGAAGACCCGTTCAAGAAACCGGCGTACCTGTTTGCACTGGTCGCGGGTGATCTGTGGTGCGTGGAAGACACGTTCACCACCATGAGCGAGCGGGAAGTGACCCTGCGCATCTATGTCGAGCCGGAAAACATCGACAAGTGCCAGCACGCGATGACCAGCCTGAAGAAATCCATGCGTTGGGACGAAGAAGTCTACGGTCGCGAATACGACCTGGACATCTTCATGATCGTGGCCGTCAACGATTTCAACATGGGCGCGATGGAGAACAAGGGCCTCAACATCTTCAACTCCAGCGCCGTCCTCGCGCGTGCAGAAACCGCGACCGACGCTGCGCACCAGCGGGTCGAGGCGATCGTCGCCCACGAATACTTCCACAACTGGTCCGGCAACCGCGTGACCTGCCGCGACTGGTTCCAGCTGTCGCTCAAGGAAGGCTTCACCGTGTTCCGCGACGCAGGCTTCTCGGCGGACATGAACTCGGCCACGGTCAAGCGCATTCAGGATGTGGCCTACCTGCGCACTCACCAGTTCGCCGAAGATGCAGGCCCGATGGCTCACGCCGTGCGTCCGGACAGCTTCATCGAGATCTCCAACTTCTACACCCTGACCGTGTACGAAAAGGGTTCGGAAGTTGTCGGCATGCTGCACACGCTGCTGGGCGCCGAGGGCTTCCGTAAAGGCAGCGACCTGTATTTCGAGCGTCATGACGGTCAAGCGGTGACGTGCGACGATTTCGTCAAGGCCATGGAAGACGCCAATGGCGTTGACCTGACCCAGTTCAAGCGCTGGTACAGCCAGGCGGGCACACCGCGTCTGGCGGTCAGCGAGTCCTACGACAGCGCAGCCGGCACTTACAGCCTGACGTTCCGCCAGAGCTACCCGGTCACCCCGGACACGCAGGAAAAGCAGCCGTTCGTGATTCCGGTCGAACTGGGCCTGTTGGACAG
>JARDZH010000136.1 GCA_029240955.1 Pseudomonas sp.
GCGCGCTCTGGCCGGCCAGTTGCGCCGCCATCTGGCTGATCCACGCGGGTTTGTCGGTACTCATGAAGCCGGCACCGGATTCGACCTGCAAAGTCAGCCGGCCTTCGGCACCATTGCGCTTGAGCCAGACCAGTCGGTCGCCGTTGCTCAGCGTCCAGTACTGGACCTTTTGCGCAGGAAAATCTTTGCGCGTGATCACGGCACCGTGAGCTGGCGCTTGCGGAACATCCGGCAGTGCTTCAGTCTCCTGCAGCGCGGCGGCAGGCTGCGATTGCGGCGCATCGAGCGGCGTGTGCTGAAGTTCTGCCATTTGCGCTTCGACCGCCGCTGCGTTCGGAAGCGTGAGAGACGCGGTCCCCGGTGCGCTGAGTTGCAGCACCCGGTCCGGGCTGTCGGTCCAGCGGATCAGACGCTGATTGAGGTCCTCCAACTCGATGCTGTCCAGCACCGCCAGATGCTGCGCGGCGATGTCATGTTTACTGATCAGCACCTTGTTCTGACTGGCCGCATCGTTCAGGTCGTTGACCCACTGCTCGAACGTCCGCGGCTTGTCAGCGCCGAGCATGCGTTCAGCGATGGCGCGGATCTTGTCCTTCTCGTCCTGCAAGTCGCTGGCCTGCAAACCGTACCGGCGCAGCCGCTCGATCTCGCTCAGCAGCTGGCGAAGCGCGGTGGCGTGAGCGTCGCCGTCCACGCCGGCCGCCATACCCAGCACGCTGGAGCGCTCGCCGATCAGGCTTTTCTGTACGGTCAGGCTGCGCACGCCCTCTTGCAAAGGCTGGCGCCGCAACTGGTCGAGGGTGGCTGCGAGCGTCAGGCGATCGATCAGCCGTTCGCGCAAGCCGTCCACCGTCGAGGCTCGGCTTGACGCTTCATGCAGACGGAACAGCAGCGCCACCTGATTACTGCCGCTCTGACTGTCTTGCAGGCGCACGATCTTGAGCCGCTGTTCCAACGGCAACTCGCGATAGTCGCGGTCGGGCAGGTCTTTGGCTTTTGCCTGCCCGAACCAGTGGTCGATTCGTGCCGGCAAGGTCGCCGGGTCGATGTCGCCGACAATGGTCAGCAGCATGTTGTTGGGCACATACCACCGTTGCTGGAAGGCTTGCAGATCGCTCAGCTGTGCGGAGCGGATTGCGGTTTCGTTGCCGATGGTGCGGTGCGCCGGATAGCGGGAGCCGATGCGCTGCGATGCCGTGCGTTGGTCGTTCATGCGCTGGGCAACGCCGAGGCCGCCGCGCCATTCCTCGATCACGATGGGGCGCTCGCGCTCCAGGTTGGCAGCGCCGTAGTCCTGGGCCAGCGTCAGCGTGGAGAGGGCTTGCAGACCTTGCTCGGTCTGCGCCGCGCCTCCGGTCGGGCTGAGCAGGTACTGGGTGCGATCATAGTTGGTCATGGCGTTGTAATGACGCCCCTGAACCCAACCCCAGCGGTTCATCACGGTGCGGATGTCGGAGGGGTCTGCGCCGCGGCTGTAGAAATTCAGGTGCTCGACCATGTGCGCGACGCCCACCTGATCGTCCTGCTCATCGACGGAACCGGCCTTGACCGTAAGGCGCATGTCGACTCTGCCCGGTTGGGACGTCTCGCGGACCAGCCGGTATTCCAGGCCGTTCTCCAGCAGCCCGCGGGTAACCTGAGCGTCCCACGTCTGTTCCTGGTGGCGACCGGAAAACTGCGCGCACGCGCTCAGCGTCAAGAGCCCGGTCAGGCTCACGATTATCTTTTTCATCACGTTCTCGGTTCAGGCAATCAGGCAAACAGTGGAGAGATCGGAAGAGCAAGCGGTAGCCGACTTCCAGCCAGTACTGACGGCCCACTTCATAAGTGGTACTGCCGTTGGCGCGGCTGCTGACGATCGGGTTCACCTTGTCGGTGACGTTGGTCACATCCACTGCAACGAACACGGCTTCGTCCTGGCCGGTGGGCAGTTCCCAGTCCAGGCGCATGTCCCAGGTCGGCGCGGCCTTGACCCGCGCGGTTTCGTACACCGCAACGCTTTCGCCGTTGACGACGGCCTCGTCGCCGGTGTCGATGATCTGGTCGTACGGGCCGCGATAGCGGAAGAAGTTGCTCCAGGTCAGGTTCAGCTGCGGGATGTCGGTGATGGTGGTCATGCGCCCGGTCCAGGGCCGATTGAAGTTGCTGGCGGGCAATTCGCTGTACTTCATCAGGCTGCCGTCGTAGAGCACGTCGTCGTTGCTGAGCTCTTCGGAGTTGATCGCATCGTCATAGTTGCCGTACGCGTCCTTGGTCCGCGACCAATCGAACGCCAGCTGGACACTGGTGCGGGTGCCCTTGAACTTGAGCTCATTGAGCGGCGTGATGCTCAGGGTCACATTGTCGCTCTCGCTGCGACCTTCGTTGGTGTAGGTGTAGTACTCGGTGGCGTAGCCGTCCGTGGCAGGAAGACCCTGAACCCTGCCCAGCGAGCGGTTGATCTTGTCACGGCCTTTGCGGTTGACGTACTTGAGGCGAAAGTCCGTGTCCAGCCAGCGCTGATCCACGCCCAGGGTCAGTTCGTCGTCGTAGGGAATGTCCAGCGTCGAGAATTTGCTCAGACTGCCTTGTTTGGTGCCGGTCCATTCTCCGGCCAGAGTGCGACGTGTGTAATCGGTGAGCAGCGAGTTGCGGCCGTCGGCCAGGCGGTATTTGAACAGGTTGCGGCCGTAGTAGCGGTTGGCACCGAATACCAGCACGGTGCTGCGGTCACCGAACAGGTCGTAGTCACCGGAGAAGCGCGGCGCGACGGTTTTCTTTTCCATGTAGTCGTCGCCTTCCAGACGGACGCCGGGACGCAGCGTCAGTTGGCCCCATTCGATCTTGTCCTGAATGAAGAACGCGTATTTGTTTTCAGTGATCTCGATTTTGCCCGCGCCGTATTCGGTCTTGCGGGTCGCGTACTGGCGAGTATTGCCATTGAGCAGCGGGCTGACGGAACACAGGCTGGCGGTGCCGCAACTGGTGCCTTTGTCGCGGGTGTTCATGGTGGCGGCGGTGACCGATTCAAGGCGCTCCCAGGTCGCCACCTGGTGTGACAACTCCATGCCGGTTGTCAGGCTATGTTCCAGACCCGCCAGCCGAAACGGCAGCCAGTCCGCCTTGGTGGTGTAGGTGAGCCCGCGCTGGGTCTGTTCCAGATCGCCAAAGGTCCCTTCGACGCTGCGCGCTGTGTTGCTGCTGGGGTTGCCCCAGTTCTTGGCGTCGGAGTAGTACCAGCTGATGTAGTCACTGGATTCGGAATCGCGCGAACTGGTGAGGTTGGTCAGCGCCAGCTTGTGGGTCCAGGTGGCGGTGTCAGCCAGCCAGGTGCCATTGATCGAACCCTGCCAGCCGCCGCCCTCGTTGACGAAGCCTGCATCTCGCCGGTTCGCATAGAAGTAGTAGTTTTCCTGGGGCGCGTAGGTCAGAGACGTGTCCAGCGTCAGGCGGTCATTGACGTTCCAGTAGGTCTTGAGCAGATAGTTGTCGATGCGCCGGGTCTGGTCCTTGCTGTTGTCGGCGGTAGAGCTTTTGTAGCCGTTGTCGTAGGCGTTGAGGCCGATGGTGGAACGCTTCTGTGAGAAGTTGAGGATGGCGCCGAAGTCCTCGGTCAGGTGACCTTCAAGCGTTCCGCGAATCGTGGTCTTCTCGAAGTCAGGCTGGTACTGCTCGTACGACGCGTTGTCGAAACTCTCTTGATCGTCGCCGCTGATATGGTACCGGGTCCATTCCGAGCGGGTCATGGAAGCCGAGACCTTGCCGTGCAGTTCATGCGTGGGCTTGCGGGTAATGGCGTCCACCACGCCGCCGTTGAAACCGCCGTATTCGGCCGGGACGTTACTGTCGTAGACCCGCACTTCTTCAAGCAGGTCCGCATCCAGCGCGATGCCGTGGGAGCGACTTGGCGCAGAGTCGAACTGGCGGATCGAGTTGTAACTGTGCTCGCCGGGATCGAGGTCGTTGTTGATCGAGATTCCGTCGATCATGAAGTTGTTCTGGTAGTACTTGGCGCCGTTGATGCTGATGTCCGCCGGATCGATCTCTCCGGGCGAGTTGGAGCCTTGCTGGGCATTGTTGAACTGCACGCCGGGATGCATGCGTAGCAGGGTGGTGATATCGCCGTTCGCCCCCGGGAATGCCTGAATCGCTTTGCGCCCGATCACGGTTTCGCCTTGAAAGGCGTTCTCTTCGGGGTTGCCCAGCACGACGGTGTTCTGCAATTCCATCGGCGCATTGAAACCCAGCCTGGGCGCCAGGCGGAACACCAGCGTGCCGTGCTCATAGCGCCAGTCGATGCCGCTGCCCGACAGCAGTTTGCCGAGCGCCTGTTCGCTGCTCATCTGGCCTTTGACCGCTTGAGAGTAGCGGTTGGCAAGCAGGCCGGGATCGACCGACACCTGCAGCCCGCTTTGCTCTCCGAAGCTGATCAGCGCGGCGTCGAGCGTTTGCACGGTGATGTCGAAACTGTGCAGGGACTGCAAGACCGGCTCCCGATCATTGGGCGCCGTATCGGCCATGACGTGCTGACAACTGATCGCCCAGCACAGGCTGACCGCACCCATCCGGGTGCTCTGCTTCAAATGCTTGCGGATCGTCGCGCTCAGGCTGAGCGGCTGCTGAATGTTCGGTGTCATCCCGTGTCCCTGTACGAGCCGAAGCCCGCAGTCATTGAATGAGAATTGATCTCAATGTATGTGCGAGTCAAAGGACGGGGCAGCAGGAAATTTTTTCAGAAAAAAGCCGAAAATAAATTTCGGCTTTTTGGGTGAGGCGTGTTTTCAGTGTCGTCCGCGCCAGGGATCAGCTGACCTTGAAACGGCGAACCAGCGTGATCAGCCTGGCGTTGGAATCGGACAGCGCTGCGGTGTTTTGCTCGTTGTTGGAACCGCCTTCCACCAGCTCCTCGACGATCTGCCGGACCGCAATGATGTTGCGGCTGATCTCGTCGGACACCGCGCTCTGCTCCTCGGCGGCGGTTGCGATCTGGGTACTCAGGTCGTTGATGTGCAGCACCGAGTTAGTCATATCGTCCAGCCCGGTATTGACCGCGCTGGTCTTGTCCGCAGTGGCCTGGCAGCTCTGACGCGTCTTCTCCATCGCAGCGACCGCGGCGCTGACGCCCTGTTGCAGGCTGGTCAGCATGTCGTTGATTTCGGACGTGCTGGTCTGGGTGCGGGCGGCGAGGGCGCGCACTTCGTCTGCGACGACCGCAAAGCCACGACCTTGCTCACCGGCGCGAGCGGCTTCGATGGCAGCGTTGAGTGCCAGCAGGTTGGTCTGCCCGGCGATCTCGCCGATGACGGCCAGCACGGCGTTGATGCGCTTGGCATCTTCCTCCATCGACTGCACTTTGCTGGTCGCGGCGTCCACTTCGCTGATCAGCGCAATCACACTGTGCGAGGCATCGGAAACCACCTGTTTCGAGACCTGGGCATCACGGTTCGCGGACTGGGTCACGTCAGCGGTCTGCGCGGCGCTGCGGGCCACTTCTTCGGCGGTAGAGGACATTTCGGTGATGGCCGTCACCGCTTGATCGGTTTCGTTGGCGTGGCGAACCAGAATGGTGTTCGTGGTGCTGGCCTGCTGGCGCAACTGCTCGATGCCGCTTTCGATATCGCGGGTGGAGGCGCTGACTTCGACCATCATGCGCTGCAGGAACGCGATGAAGCGGTTGACCGATTCGCCCACCAGGTCGACTTCGTCCTGGCCCTTGACCACGATGCGGCGGGTGAGGTCTGCATCGCCGGCCGACAGCGAATCGATGTTGGCTTTGAGCACACCCAGACGCTTCATCAGCGAGCGCAACGCAACCATCATCAGCACCAGCAGCACCATGACCATGGGCACTTGCAGCCAGGCAAGGGTCTTGAGGACGGCAGCGCTCTGAGCTTTCAGCAGGTCAGTGTTCTGCGCGACGGCGAGCAGCCACGGCGTGCCGGTCACCGGCAGCAGGAACAGGGTGGAGTCTTCGCCGTCGTTGTTCACGTATTCGAGCCGCGTGTTGCCGCCGGGGCTGGCCTTGAGCGCCGACTGAATGGCAGTGATGAACGTCGATTGCCCCGCGAGCTCGGACACATTGCGCAGCACGATCTTGTCGCGGCTGCCTGGCACGTTGGAGAGGATCTTGCCGTCTGCTTCGATCAGCATGATCCGGGCATTGAGCTCACGCTCCTTGGCCTCGACCAGATGGTTGAAAAAGCCCAGCGTCACGTCGATGGTCGACACGCCCCACGGCTTGCCGTCCTTAACGATCGACATCGCACAGTTGGTGCGTGGCTCAGGGCTGGCGGCGTCCTGATAGGCCGGCGCCCAGGCACATTTGCCGGCAGGCGAAGCCAGGCCGCCTTTGTGCCAGCCCTGATCGAAGTAATTGAGCGATTCCGCCGAGTTCCAGTGCGTGTTGACGATCAACTGACCGGACGCATCGCGGTGGTAGAAGGTGCTGTGCTTGGCACGACCTTCGGTGCGCACGTTGGGCAACGGCCAGATACCGCCGCCGAAGACCTTGGCTTCGCCGTACTGGTTGATCATCGCCGGCAGGAGACGGTCGATCTCATCGCTGGACAATTGCGGTACCAGCTCGGTGATGACCCGAGCCTGCGCTTGGACACGAGCGAGCTCGGTCCTGATTTCGTCACTGATCCCGCCGGCCTTGGCCGTCAGGATGCTTTCGTCGGTGGCAGTCAGCCTCGGCGTCACGAACTGGCCGATGCCGTAGACCGTCAGAACGATGATCAAGGCCATGAAGCCGATGAAAGTTGCGGTGTAGCGTGCTTGCACGCTTTTGAACGTGGCCATTGTCTTACCTGAGCTGAAAAGGGTGTTGCGGATAGCTCAGGTGTCGGCGGTGAGATGCGTTTCTTTATGCGGGTGGCCGGGGATTGTCGAGGCTGGCGACAAGCGGTGTCAAACGCCCGGAAGACGGGGGGTTCAGCGGGTCAGCACCGTCACCCAGGGTGTCCAGTTTTCAAGTTTCACGCCATGCGGCTGCGCCATGGCGCGCAATGCTGCTTGCGGGTTTCCGGTGTCGTAAACGCCGGTGATGCGCAGCTCGGCCAACTGAGCGTCCTTCACCCAGACAGCGCCCGGCAGATAGCGCTGCAGGGCGGCCACCATGTCGCCCAGACGAGCGTTGTCGGCGATCAGTTGACCCTTGCGCCAGGTCGCGACGCGGCTTGCCGGCAAGCTGTCCAGTCGTGCCTGATGACTGGACGGCTCGAAGTTCAGGCGTTGGCCGGCAGTCAAACCCGGACTGAGCAAGCGCCTGGAACCGTGCTCGGTCACGGTGACCGAGCCGTGTTGAACAGCAACGGCAATGGTTTTCGATTCCAGGTCGACATTGAATGCCGTGCCCGTCACGGTAACGTCCAGCTCCCGCGCGCGCACGTTGAACGGCCGCTCGCGATCAGGCTGAACCTCGAAAAACACCTGGCCGCGCAGCAAGCGGATATCACGCTTGGCGTCGGTGAAATCCACGGCGATGGCGCTGTCGGCGTCCAGCACCGCACGGCTGCCGTCCGGTAATTCAACATCCCGGCGCTCACCCTGGGCGGTCTGGAAGTCCGACTGAAGCGCGGTGTTCAGGTTGGGGCCGACCGTCGCGACCAGACAGGCTGCGAGCGCGCCGCCGATGGCCCAACGCAGTGGGCGCCTGCGGGGCTGGCGAACGTGGGGTGGCGGTACGGCAGCTGGCAGTCGTTCTGCATTCGGTGTTTTCACGGCGGGCCATTTGTGCGCTGTAGCAGGTGCCAGGTGCCCGGTCAGTTTCCAGATGTGCTCGGCTTTGCCCAGCGCCTCGGCATGCTCCGGCGCTGCGTCCCGCCACGCGTCGAAACGCGCCTGAAGCTGCGTGTCCTCTGGCGCCTGACTGACGCGCAGCAGCCAGTCCAGCGCAACGTCCAGATCAGCTTGGCGAGAATCGGCTTGCGGCATATCCGGTGAGGCTCCGGCGTCGGAAAAGGGCGGCAAGGGTTGCACAGGAATGCTCCCTTGAGCAAAAGACGTTTGCCCGGCGTCTTTTTTCAGCGATTCATCCGGGTTTATGTTCGCTCGGGCATCAGTCATGTCTGCG
>JARDZH010000137.1 GCA_029240955.1 Pseudomonas sp.
ACTCGCGCCGCAAATGGAGCTGGCTTGCAGGACCATGGGGTCGATGGCCTGCATCGTCGCCTGCAAGGGCAGCACAATGAACGGGATCATGATGTAGGTCATGCCAATCACCACGCCGGTCAGGTTGTGCACCATCTCCAGCGGCTGATCGATGATGCCCATCGCCATCAGGGCTTTATTGACCACCCCGGAAGCCTGCAGCAGCACCAGCCAGGAATAGGTCCGTGCCAGCAGACTGGTCCACATCGACAACAGCACGATATTCAGCACCCAGCGGCCCCAGCCTCGCGGCACCAGCGTGATTGCCCACGCCAGCGGAAAGCCCAGCAACAAACTGAACAGCGTGACCAGTCCTGCCACCGAGAAGGTGTTGAACAGCACGCGCGCGTAGGCCGAGTTGGCGAACAACTGTTCGTAGTTGCCAAAACCCGGTGTGGGTTCCAGCACGCCTCTGAGCAACAGCGCGATCAGCGGCGCGAAGAAGAACAGCCCCAGGAAGATCAAGGCAGGCAGCAGGTTGCGGCTGCCGCGCCAGCGGCGCGACCACGGCACGGGCGGTTGTACGTGTGTTGGCTGAGCAGGAAGGGAATCGGCAGCGCGGTCAGCACTGCCGGCCAGGCCGGAGCGACGGGCAGAGGCAGCCGTCATCTTTATTTGACTAGCCATTCGTTCCACCGTGTCGCGATAGCCGAACCGTTCTTGGCCCAGTATGCGAAGTCGAGAGTGATCTGATCGTTGGCGTAAGCGGTCGGAAGGTTGGGCGCCAGGTCGGCATCCAGTTGCTGAACGCTGTCCAGATTCACCGGCGCGTAGGCGGTCAGACCGGCAAAATCAGCCTGGCCTTTGGCACTGGACGCCTGGGCGATCAACTTCATGGCCGCGTCCTTGTTCTTGGCGCCTTTGGGTACGACCAGAAAATCCGCCATGACCAGGTTCTGTTTCCAGCTCACGCCGACCGGCGCGCCGTCCTGCTGCAGCGCGTAGACCCGACCGTTCCAGAACTGCCCCATGGACACTTCGCCGGAGGCCAGCAATTGCTGCGATTGCGCGCCGCCGCCCCACCAGACGATGTCTTTCTTGATGGTGTCGAGCTTTTTGAACGCGCGGTCCAGATCCAGCGGATACAGCTTGTCGGTGGTCACGCCGTCGGCCAGCAGCGCCAGCTCCAGCACGCCGGGGCTCGGCCATTTGTAGAGCGCGCGTTTGCCGGGATAGGTCTTGGTGTCGAACAGCGATGACCAGTCTTGCGGCTTGCTCTTGCCGAGCTTGCCCTCGTTGTAGCCCAGCACGAACGAGAAGAAGAACGAGCCCACGCCGTGGTCCGAAACGAAACGCGGGTCGATGCGATCTTTCTTGATGACGTTGAAGTCCAGAGGTTCGAGCAAGCCTTCGCTGGCGGCTCTCAACGCGAAATCGGCTTCGACGTCGACGACGTCCCATTGCACGTTTCCGCTCTCGACCATGGCCTTGAGCTTGCCGTAGTCGGTCGGGCCATCCTGCACGACCGCTGTTCCGGAAGATTTGGTGAAAGGCGCGGCCCAGGCCTGCTTCTGCGCATCCTGCGTCGAGCCTCCCCAACTGACGAAGTTGACACTGTCGGCGGCCGTAGCCGCGTGACAGGAGAGGGCCAGGACACCCGCCGTCAGAACCGCTGTTGCACGTTGAATCAACACCATTTTCACGCCCTCGTTTCTTGTGTTTTTGAGCGGGCATCAATTGCCCGCCTTCGGGGAGCAATGGGTCTGAGGCTGGAAACCTCCGACCTGGAACAACGGGGCCAGTCCGCTTGTGTCGCGATATCTCCACTCGGGAATACCTGACCAAACAGTGTCCAACCTTCGGAATGTCATATTATGGTATTCCAAACTTTCTGCAAGAGGTTTGCGTGTTCTGCGGCCGGGTGGCCCTGCCTTATGTGCAGCCCTGAAACCTGGGTCAGCGAATCGCGCGACGGGCAGAACCGCTCGCCTCAACGGGTAAACGGAATGCTTTCAACGACTTCCAGATCGTAGCCGGTGAGCCCTGCGTATTTGAGTGGCGGGCCGAGGTGACGGATTTTTCCGACGCCGACGTCCTGGAGAATTTGCGCGCCGGTGCCGACTTCCGAATAAATCCGCGACTGCGAACGGCTGTACTGCCGTGGCGGCTGGGTCAGTTGCGGAACGCGCTCCAGCAGTGCCTGCGACGATTCGTGATTGGCCAGCACGACCACCACGCCGCAGCCTTCAGCCGCGACCTTTTCCAGCGCCGCCCACAGCGTCCAGTTAGCGGGGCCGTTGTACTGAGCGCCGACCAGATCGCGCAGCGGATCGACGACGTGCACGCGCACCAGGGTCGGCACATCGCGGCGGATTTCGCCCATCACCATCGCCATGTGGACGCCGCCCTCGATGCGATCTTCATAGCTGATCAGGCGAAACGTTCCGTGCACCGTCGGCAGCTCCCGCTCGCCAATGCGCGCTACGGTGTGCTCGGTGCTCAGACGGTAGTGGATCAGGTCGGCGATGGTGCCGATCCGGATCCCGTGCTTTGCGGCGAACCGTTCCAGGTCAGGGCGGCGCGCCATGGTGCCGTCATCGTTCATCACCTCGACGATCACCGAGGCAGGAGAAAAGCCGGCGAGCCGCGCCAGGTCGCAGCCTGCTTCGGTATGTCCGGCGCGGGTCAGTACGCCCCCTTCGCGGGCGCGCAGGGGAAAGATGTGCCCAGGTTGAACCAGATCCTCGGCAGTCGCATTGGCGGCGACCGCCGCTTCGACGGTGCGGGCGCGATCGGCCGCCGAGATCCCGGTGGTGACGCCGGTAGCGGCTTCGATGGACACCGTAAACGCCGTGGCGAAGACGCTGCCGTTGCTCGGCACCATTTGCTCCAGCCCCAGACGCTGGCAGTGCTCGTCGGTGAGCGTCAGGCAGATCAGGCCTCGGGCTTCACAGGCCATGAAACTGATCGCCTGCGCAGTGCAGCGCTCCGCTGCCAGCAACAGGTCGCCTTCGTTTTCTCGGTCCTCGTCGTCGACCAGCAAGATCATCTTGCCTTGGCGGTAGTCTTCGATGATGTCTTCGATGCGGTCGAACGGCATGGTGCAATCCCGGGGGTTGTGAACTGTGAATCATGGTATACCATAATACGTAATTTCACGCCGTTCGACCTTCGATTCACCAACAAAAAGAGAAAGTTATGAAAGCCTATTGGATTGCCCACGTTGATGTGACCGACCCCGAGCAGTACACCGAATACACGAAACTCGGACCGGCCGCGTTCAAGCTCTATGGAGGAACCATTCTGGCGCGGGGAGGGCGCAGCGAGGCGATGGAGGGCAGAGACACGCCGCAGCGCACAGTGATCATCGAGTTCGCTTCGTACGATCAGGCGCTGGCGTGTTACCACTCGCCGGAGTATCAGCAGGCGATCAGCCACAGAAAAGGCGCGGCAGACGCCGAGATCGTCATTGTCGAAGGCGTGGCCGAATAACGGCGTCGCTCGAATGCCGCCTGCAGGAGAGCAGGCGGTTCAGCGGATGAAGTGCACCTTCCCGCTGTCGTCGTTGCCGACATAGATGCCGTAGATTCCGGCCTGTCGTTCAGCGATATAGCGTTCGAGAATCTGCCGGATGGCGGGGTAATAAATCTCGTCCCAGGGAATGTCTTCAGGCGCGAAGAACCGGCACGCCAGCGTCTCGGGACCGAATTGATCCGTGACCTCAAGGGCGATCGCGCGAAACACGATGTACACCTCGCTGATCTTCGGAACGCTGAAGATCGAGTAGGGCGATACGATCTCGGCCCGCACGCCGCTTTCTTCCCACACCTCGCGCAGGGCCGCCTGCTCGGTGGTCTCGCCGCTTTCCATGAACCCGGCGGGGAGCGTCCAGGTGCCGGGGCGCGGCGGAATCGCGCGCTGGCACAGCAGGTACTTGCCGTCCTGCTCGATGATGCAGCCGGCGATGACCTTGGGATTTACATAGTGAACGTAATGACAACTCGCGCACATCAGCCGCTGATGAGTATCGCCAGACGGCACGCGCTGAACCAGATCAGAGCCACCACATTGCGGACAAAAGCGCGGAAGAGTCATGTCAGCGTCCTATGCGCGGCTCCTTGAGGGCCACGGGTTCGACGATGTCGCGTACTTTGCCGGCATCGTCCTGTTTGGATTTGAGGTAATCCAGCGCCACTTTCGCGGCCTTGCGCACGTGATCGACCGACGCCTGGTGAGCAGCCAACGGATCACCGCTCTTGATCGCGGCGACGATCTTTTCCATCTCCTGGTTACTGGCGCTGCGACGATTCTGCTGGGACACGGAAGTGGCACGCAGGTAGCTGATGCGCGCCTGCAACTGACGCAGCTGGGTGGCCGCGATGTGGTTGCCGGAACCTTCGAGCAGCACGTCGTAGAAACCTTGCACGGAATCGAGCACCTGCTGCAGCTCGCCTTCTTCCAGGGCCTTGCGGTTTTCGTCGAGGGCTTTTTCAAGCGCCCGGATGTCCTTGGCCTTGGCGCGCAGGGTGAAGAGCTGAACGATCAGGCCTTCCAGCACGCAGCGCAGCTCGTAGATGTCGCAGGCGTCTTCAAGGGTAATGACCGCAACGCTCGGGCCTTTGGCGTCGGCAAATGCCACCAGACCTTCGGACTCCAGATGACGCAGCGCTTCGCGCACCGAAGTGCGGCTGACGCCGAGGCGTTCGCACAGATCGCGCTCGACCAGACGGTCGCCCGGCATGAGCTGGAAATTCATGATGGCGCCCCGCAATTTATCCAGCACGATTTCGCGCAGGGTGATGGGATTGCGATTGACCTTGAAGCTGTCGTCGAGTGGCAGGCGTTTCATGGAGTCCGCTCTTTGCATGGCTGTGCAGACAATGCCGGCGCTCGATTCAGCTGGCGGCAGTGTGTCGTGAACAGTCATAGGGTTGGCTGGCGGCCGTGTCAGGCCGAAATTGTGCCGGAGTTTATCATGTCGTCTGTCCGCGACCAGCCGGCGCGAAAAACAGCTCGCGCCGGGCTGATCGAACCGTGCCCGGGTTACGCCAGGACCGGCAACGGCCCCAGTTTGCCCCGGTGGTAAACCATCGGCGTGACGGGGTCTGCGGGCAGGATCAGGTTGCGCACTGCACCGACGATGATCGCGTGGTCACCGCCATCGTATTCGCGCCACAGGTCACACTCGATAATCGCCGTGGCCTTGCTGAGCAGGGGATTGCCCAGCTCGCTGCGGGTCCACTCGATGCCCTTGGCCTTGTCCTTGCCCTTGCCGGCAAACGCGTAGGCCTCGGCCGTCTGGTCGGCAGACAACAGGTGAATCGCGAACTGCTTGCTGTCGCGCAACACCGGATAGGTGTCCGACGCGTAGTTGGGGCAGAACAGCACCAGTGCCGGGTCGATGGACAGCGCCGTGAAGGCGCTGGCGGTAATGCCGACCAGCGCGCCCTCGGGATCCAGCGTCGTGACCACCGTGACGCCGGAGGGAAAGGACGCCATCACCTCTTTGTAGATTCCGGGTTCGATCATTTCAGCCTCCTCGATTAACGCATCACGAAAGGGTCGGGCATCGGTTCTTGCGACAGATTGATCCATACCGTTTTCAGCTCGGTATAGGCCAGCACCGAGTCGATGCCGCTTTCACGGCCGTAGCCGCTGTTCTTGAAACCGCCGATAGGCGCCATCGCCGATACGGCGCGGTAGGTGTTGACCCAGATGATGCCGGATCGAACGTCCCGGGCCAGCCGATGCGCGCGGCCCAGGTCGCGGGTCCAGATGCCGGCGGCGAGGCCGAACTGCGAGTCGTTGGCGATTTCCAGTGCTTCGGCCTCGTCCTTGAAACGGATCACCGAGGCGACCGGGCCGAACACTTCTTCCTGCATGATCTTCATCGAATTGCGATCGCACTCGAACAGCGTCGGCTCATAGAACCAGCCGTCGGTGCTCAGCGAAGGGCGCTTGCCACCGGTGCGCAGGCGCGCACCTTCAGCCACGGCATCGGCCACCAGACCTTCGACCACCGCCAGCTGCTGAGCCGTGGCCATCGGGCCCATTTCGCTGGTTTCGTCCTGCGGGTTGCCGATGCGAATGGAACGGGCACGCTCGACCAGACGCTCGACGAACTCGTCGTAGACCTCGTCCTGAACCAGCAGCCGCGAACCGGACACGCAGCTCTGGCCCGATGCTGCGTAGATTCCGGCGATGGCGCCGTTGATCGCGCTGTCGAGGTCTGCATCGGCGAAGATGATGTTCGGCGACTTGCCGCCCAGCTCAAGCGACAGTTTGGCGAAG
>JARDZH010000138.1 GCA_029240955.1 Pseudomonas sp.
TTGGCTGCTGGACGCCAACGATCCGCTGCGTCAGCAGGTTACTGCCCAATGGCCACAAGCGGCCGGCGCGCTTGGACGCCTGTATGCAATGGGCATCGACGCCTACCGTCTGGCGCCACGGCTGACCCAGCTCAAAGCACTGCCTGACAGTCGCATTGAAGGCCTTTCCGGCAGCCTGAGCATGAACCCCAGCCGCCGTGTAGAGCGTCAGCTGCCTTGGGCCGAGTTCGTGGACGGCAAGATTCAGCGCCTGCCCGATACCGCGCCTTGATGTCACGCAGCACTCGTCAACAGACAGGGCGTCAACAAGCGGGGCGCGAGGCAGAAGCCTACGCCCTGCTGCATCTTCAGCAGCAGGGATTGCAGCTGATTACGCAAAACTGGTTATGTAAACGCGGTGAGCTTGATCTAGTCATGCTCGACGGCGATACAGTAGTATTCGTCGAAGTTCGCTACCGTCGCCATTCAGGCTGGGGTGGCGCCGCTGGCAGCATCGATTTTCGCAAGCAAGAGCGACTTGTCACCGCCGCTCAGCTGTATTTGCAACAGGAACCGCAATGGAGCCGATACCCTTGCCGTTTCGACGTGATCGCAGTTGATGGAAACCCGCATGACGCCGCTCCGCTGAACTGGATCAAGAACGCTTTCGACAGTTGATCTTTCCTGTGGTCGTTGTCCGTGGCTCGAGCCAGACCCGAGTCATTTGAAGCTATGACGTCTCCACACCGATTTCGCTATTTGTTTCATGCAGGCCGCACACATTGTGTGACGGGCGGCTCCGGAACTCCCGGAAACCCGACCAGCCGCTGTACGCTCTCATTAAGGTCACATAGATGGACATGCAATCCCGAATTCGCCGGCTCTTCCAGGCCAGCATCGACACCAAGCAACAGGCGATGGAAGTGCTTGCGCCTCACATCGAGCAGGCCAGCCAGGTGATGGTCAACGCCCTGTTGAACGAGGGCAAGATGCTGGCTTGCGGCAACGGCGGCTCGGCAGGCGATGCCCAGCACTTCTCATCGGAGATGCTCAACCGCTTCGAGCGCGAGCGCCCGAGCCTGCCGGCGTTCGCGTTGACCACCGACACTTCGACCATCACCTCGATCGCCAACGATTACAGTTACAACGAGGTGTTCTCCAAGCAAATCCGCGCGCTCGGCCAACCGGGCGACGTGCTGCTGGCGATTTCCACCAGCGGAAACTCGGCGAACATTATTCAGGCTATCCAGGCCGCACATGATCGCGAAATGATTGTCGTAGCATTGACGGGACGCGACGGCGGCGGCATGGCTTCATTGCTGTTGCCCGAGGACGTGGAAATCCGGGTCCCGGCCAATGTCACGGCGCGCATACAAGAAGTCCATCTGCTGGCGATCCATTGCCTTTGCGATCTGATCGACAGCCAACTGTTCGGGAGTGAAGAATGACCCTCAATCGCCTCAGCCTACTGGTCCTGACCCTGTGCCTCGGCTTCAGCGGCTGCAGCTCGGTGCTTACGGCGGCTCGCGACAAGCCGATCGAAGACGATCGCGGCACGCGCACCTTCGGCAGCAAGATCGATGATTCGCTGATCGAAACCAAGGCCGCGGTCAACATTTCCAAAGCCCACGCCGATCTCGCTGACGGTTCTCACATCGTCGTCACCAGCTACAACGGCATCGTGCTGCTGGCTGGCCAGACGCCGCGTGCCGACCTCAAGGCCATGGCCGAACAAGCCGCAGCCAGCGTTCAGCGCGTGAAGAAGGTCAACAACGAGCTGCAGGTGATGGCGCCCTCCTCGTTGCTGGCTCGCAACAACGACGCCTGGCTCACCACCAAGATCAAGAGCCAGATGCTGACGGACGCGTCCATTCCCGGCTCGCGCATCAAGGTCGTGACCGAGAACGGCATCGTGTTCCTGCTGGGTCTGGTGACTCAGGACGAAGCGAACCGTGCGACCAGCCTGGTGCAAGGCGTGTCCGGCGTGCAGAAAATCGTGAAGTTGTTCGAGTACATCGACTGACCGCCAGACGGCAGGTACTAAAAAGGCGATCCTTGCGGATCGCCTTTTTTTATTTCACCACCTTGAGGCTCGGTCGGCCGGTGGGACGCGGCGGCTCGCTGTCTGGCGGCGGCGCATCGTCTTCCAGTTCGAGTTCCTCTTCTTCGCCCATCGGCGCTTCAAGGTCGAACACCATGCCCTGCCCATTCTCCCGGGCATAAATACCCAGAATCGCAGCAACAGGCACGTACAACGTATGCGGCACGCCGCCGAAGCGGCCTTCGAAACTGACCGCTTCGTTGTCCATGTGCAAGTGACGCACGGCACTGGGCGAAACGTTCAGGACAATTTGTCCATCATTGGCAAAACCCTGGGGGACTTGCACAGACGGGTATTCAGCATTTACCAGCACATGCGGGGTGCAATCGTTATCGACGATCCACTCATAAAGAGCACGAACCAGATAAGGGCGACTGGAGTTCATCAACGGCTCCTTAAGCCTTAGCGCATCTCGCGTTCGGCGGCAGACAGACTCAACTGAAAGGCCTCACGCGCGAATTGGCGCTCCATGTAATCGAGCAGCGGTTTGGCAGGCCGCGGCAATTCAATACCCAGAACTGGCAAACGCCAGAGTATGGGCAGTAGACAGCAATCGACGAGACTTTGCTCGTCGCTGAGGAAAAAAGGTTTGTCCGCAAACAACGGTGAAACACCGGTCAGGCTTTCCCGCAGCTCCTTGCGCGCCTGCACTCGGGCAGCCTCGGTGGTGCGCGAATCCAGAATCAGGTCCACCAGACCACACCAGTCACGCTGGATCCTGTGGATCAGCAGACGGCTGTTGCCTCGCGCTACCGGATAGACCGGCATCATCGGCGGATGCGGATAACGCTCATCCAGGTATTCCATGACCACCGTGGATTCGTACAGGGCCAGATCGCGATCAACCAGAGTCGGCACGCTGCCGTACGGGTTGACCTCGATGAGTTGAGGCGGCTGCCGCCCTGCCGCAACGTCGATGATCTCGGCGCTGACACCTTTCTCAGCGAGTACAAGGCGCACGCGGTGGGAATAGTGGTCGGCGGGGTCGGAGTAACAGGCCAACCGATTGGTCACGCCCATGGCGATCCTCCTCGCTTGTTGATTTATCGAACAGACACACAAAGACGCCCCAGCGGCGTCCTCGACAACGAATGACCCAGGCAGGTATCCGTCGCGGGCGACAAGATAGCTCATTTACGCGATGTAAATTCTGCAATCTTGCGCTGCTACGCTACCCGCACTGCGTTATTCGACTTATCGAGACGTCTCTGGAGCGTTTTGTCGGACAATAACGGTGCCGCCGGTCAGTGCACGTCCTTCCAGTACTCGCGCTTGAGCAGGTAGGCGAACACGAAGAAAAACGCCAGATACAGCAACACATAGGTGCCGATACGCTGGTGCTGCAGTTTAACCGGGTTGGCTGAGTAGGCGAGAAAGGTCACAAGGTTCTTGATCGTCTCGTCGAACTGTTCCTGGTTCTGGCTGCCGGTCTTGGGCACGATGGTCAGCTGGTCACACGCCTCGTGAGTCAAAGGCGCGCCGGTCAGAGGGTCATATTGTTTCTTGCCATCTTCCACCACCTGGACCTGCTTGCAGCCGATGACTTGCCGACCCTGCAATCCCACCAGCACGTTGGGCATGCCGACGTTGGGGAAAACCTTGTTGTTCACACCCCATGGCCGGGCCGGATCCTCGTAGAACGAACGCAGGTAGCCGTAGAGCCAGTCAGTGCCACGCACACGTGCGACGAGTGTCAGGTCCGGCGGAGCGGACCCGAACCAGGTCTTGGCGTCGCTGGATGACATGCCGATGTTCATGTGATCGCCGATCTTGGCGCCTGTGAACACCAGTTTCTCCAGCATCATTTCATGGGGTATGCCGAGATCATCCGCGACCCGCTCGTAGCGCTGATACTTGGCGCTGTGACAGCCCATACAATAGTTGGCGAAAGTCCTTGCCCCGTCCTGCATGGCGGCCTTGTCCGAAACATCGATGTCCACGCTTTCCAGCTCCGCTCCGTGTTCTGCCGCGAATGAGAAGACAGGCAGGACTGCTAGAAGGCATACAGCCAGTAACTTTTTCATCAGCCGGTCACCCTTTCTGGAACGGGTTTGGTCTTCTCGAGCCGGGTATAGAACGGCATCAGAATGAAGTAGGAGAAGTAGAGAAAGGTACAGACCTGGGACACCAGCGTACGACCGGGCGTCGGTGCAAGAACGCCCAGCACCCCAAGAATCACGAAGGAAATGCAGAACAACAGCAGCGCGATCTTGCTTATCCAGCCCTTGTAACGCATTGACCTGACCGGGCTTCGATCAAGCCACGGCAGGACGAACAACACCGCAATGGCTGCCCCCATTGCCATGACGCCCATCAGCTTGTCGGGGATCGCCCTGAGGATTGCGTAGAACGGCGTGAAGTACCACACCGGCGCGATATGCTCTGGCGTCTTGAAGGCGTTTGCCGCTTCGAAGTTGGGCTTCTCGAGGAAATACCCGCCCATCTCCGGGAAGAAGAACACGATCGTGCAGAACACGAACAGGAAGACCACAACGCCAACAATATCTTTGACGGTGTAATACGGGTGAAACGCGATACCGTCCAGCGGCTTGCCGTTCTCATCCTTGTGCTTCTTGATGTCCACGCCGTCAGGATTGTTCGAGCCGACTTCATGCAGCGCCAGTATGTGCAACACGACCAGACCTAAGATAACGATCGGCAGCGCCACAACGTGCAGGGCGAAGAAGCGGTTCAGCGTGATGCCCGAGATCAGATAGTCGCCGCGAATCCATTGCGTCAGATCGTCACCGATCAACGGAATGGCGCCGAACAGCGAGATGATGACCTGCGCACCCCAATAGGACATCTGTCCCCACGGCAGCAGATAACCCATGAACGCCTCAGCCATGAGCGCCAGGTAGATCAGCATGCCGAACACCCAGACCAGCTCGCGCGGTTTCTGGTACGAGCCGTACAGCAGCCCTCGGAACATGTGCATGTAGACGACGATGAAGAACGCAGAAGCGCCGGTCGAGTGCAGCAGGCGCAGAATCGCGCCGTACTCTACGTCACGCATGATGTACTCGACGGACGCGAATGCTTCCTCGGCCGTTGGCGTATAGCTCATGGTCAGCCAGACGCCGGTGAGGATCTGATTGACCAGCACCAGCAAGGCCAGTGAGCCGAAGTAGTAAAGGAAGTTGAAGTTGCGCGGTGCGTAGTATTTGCTGAGATGGTCTTCCCACATCTTGGTGGCCGGGAAGCGGGCATCTATCCAATCCATGAACTTGCTCATCACGCGCCCTCCTTATCGACGCCAATGACAATGACACTGTCCGACTCATAGGAATGTGGCGGCACCGGCAAATTCAAAGGCGCGGGCTGTGCTTTATAGACCCGACCGGCCAGATCGTAGTGAGAGCCGTGACACGGACAGAAATAGCCGCCGACCCAATCTTTGCCAAGGTCGGCAGGTGCGACTTCAGGACGGAAGGTCGGCGAGCAGCCAAGGTGAGTGCAGATGCCGACCAGAAGCAGGATTTCGGGCTTGATCGAGCGTACGACCGGGTCGACATAGTCAGGCTGGACCGACGCTTTGGATTCGGGATCGGACAGCTGGCCAGTGAGCTTGCCCAGGTTGTCCAGAATTTCCTGAGTGCGACGAACGATGAATACCGGCTGACCACGCCATTCGGCAACCATTTGCTGCCCGGCTTCGATCTTGCTGATATTCACTTTGACCGGTGCTCCGGCCGCCTTGGCTTTGGCACTGGGAAACCAGGACCCTACGAACGGGACCGCCGCCCCCACCGCTCCCGCTGCGCCCACCACCGAAGTGGCTGCCACAAGGAAGCGACGCCGGCCTGCATTCACGCCGTCATTGCTCATTCCGTGCTCTCCCATCCGCTATGGCCTGTTCAGACAGGCGTCTACTTAATAACAATCTAGCCGTTATAAATTTTGCCGGATGGTAATTGAAAAACCCTTCAACCAACAAGGTCATAAGACCTCACTAAAAGTAGGATAGCTTGTAAACCGTGGCTTCCAGCCGTGTGTCACGTTGTCACACGCATTTAACAGGCATAAAAAAACGCCCAGCTCGCGAGGAGATGGGCGTTCTTTTTGAACGAAGAGCGAATTAACGCTTCGAGTACTGCGGACGCTTACGCGCTTTACGCAGACCGACTTTCTTACGTTCAACTTCACGAGC
>JARDZH010000139.1 GCA_029240955.1 Pseudomonas sp.
GTCGATCAGATGCTCGGGGCGCGCGACGTTTTCCTTCATCAGGTCCAGCAGATTGGTGCCGCCCGCGATGAATCGCGTGGCCGGTCCGGTCAGGCCGATCGCTGATGCAACGTCGGCGGGCTTGCTATAGGCGAAAGGATTCATTGGCCGACCTCCGCCTTTTGCTCCGCGCCTTGCATCTGCGGCAGCGCTTCTTCGACCGCCGCCAGAATGTTGCTGTAAGCGCCGCAGCGGCAGAGGTTGCCGCTCATCAGCTCCTGAATCTCGGCGCGGTTGCCGGCGCGGCCTTCATTGGCGAGGCCCACCGCTGAGCAGATCTGCCCTGGCGTGCAATACCCGCACTGAAAAGCGTCGTGCTTGATGAAGGCCTGCTGCATCGGGTGCAACTGCTCGCCGTCCGCCAGGCCTTCGATTGTGGTCAGTTCAGCGCCGTCGCACATGATGGCCAGCGTCAGACAGGCATTGATGCGTTTGCCGTCGCGCAGTACGGTACAAGCGCCGCACTGGCCGTGGTCGCAGCCTTTCTTGGTGCCGACCAGATCCAGACGGTCGCGCAGCAGGTCCAGCAAGGTCGTCCAGGGCTGGACGGTGATTTGGCGCGGCTGCCCGTTGAGGGTCAGCGAAATCGCATGGCCTGCGAAATCGTTCGGGTTCAGGGTCGTTGCACTCATGGAAACCTCACGGTAGGTACTCATCCAGCGCATTTATATGCGTCTTAGGGGGTACGACTTCCCGAGGTTTCCATCGTTCAGGGTTTATGGATAAGCGTGTAACTCATCCGCGCAAGCCATCCCGGGAAGCTGCTGGTATGATGCGCGGCTTTTTCCGACCCGCAAAAACCCGGCGGGCTGCTTCGGCAGTCTGTGCTTTGCTGTTGGAGTCGTACCATTCAAGACGCAGGCCGCGTCACGGAGAGCCAGACATGCTGGAAAGGCTGTTTCAACTCAAGGCACACAACACCAACGTGAGGACCGAGATTCTCGCGGGCGTCACCACCTTCCTGGCAATGGCTTACATCCTGTTCGTCAACCCGAGCATCCTCGGCGAAACCGGCATGGACAAGGGCGCGCTGTTCGTCGCCACCTGTCTGGCCGCCGCCATTGGTTCAACAGTGATGGGCCTGATCGCCAACTACCCGATCGCGCTTGCGCCGGGCATGGGCCTCAACGCCTTCTTTACCTACACCGTGGTCCTGCACATGGGCCATACCTGGCAAGTGGCGCTGGGCGCGGTGTTCATTTCGGCGGTAATGTTCTTCATCCTGTCGATCTTCCGCATCCGCGAATGGATCATCAACAGCATTCCCCTTCCCCTGCGTTCCGCGATCGCAGCCGGTATCGGCCTGTTTCTCGCGCTGATCGCGCTGCACAACGCCGGCATCGTCGTCAGCAACCCGGCCACCATGATCGGCATGGGCGACCTCAAGCAGCCGGCGCCAGTGCTGGCGACGCTGGGCTTCTTCCTGATCGTCGCGCTGGACAAGCTCAAAGTACGCGGCGCGGTGCTGATCGGCATTCTGGCCGTGACCATCGTTTCCATCGTGCTGGGCTTCACGCCGTTCGGTGGCGTGGTGTCGATGCCGCCTTCGCTGGCGCCGACCTTCCTGCAGCTGGACATCATGGGTGCGCTGGACGTCGGTCTGGTCAGCATCATCTTCGCGTTTCTGTTCGTGGACATCTTCGATAACTCCGGCACCCTGATCGGCGTTGCCAAGCGCGCCGGCCTGATGGGCAAGGACGGTCACATGCCGAAGATGGGCCGTGCGCTGATCGCCGACAGTACCGCCGCCATGGCCGGTTCGCTGCTGGGTACGTCGACCACCACCAGCTACATCGAATCCGCTGCGGGCGTCAGCGCCGGCGGCCGCACCGGTCTGACCGCGATCGTGGTTGCGGTCCTGTTCCTGCTGGCGCTGTTCTTCGCTCCGCTGGCCGGCAGCGTGCCTGCGTTTGCCACCGCTCCAGCGCTGCTGTTCGTCGCTGTGCTGATGGCTTCGGGCATGGCCGAGATCGACTGGGAAGACATCACGGTCGCCGCGCCTGTGGTCATCACCGCGCTGGCGATGCCGTTCACCTACTCCATCGCCAACGGCATCGCGTTCGGCTTCATTTCCTGGACGGCGATCAAGCTGCTGTCGGGTCGCGGCCGCGAGCTCAACGCAGCGCTGGTCATCCTCTCGATTCTGTTCGTCATCAAGCTGGGCTGGTTCAACGCATGAGTGTTCCCTTCGATCCCGCGAGCTACGACCGTCAGCTCGAAGAAAAAGCCGACCGTCTGCGCCAGCTGCTGGCGCCTTTCGATGCGCCGCAGCCGCAGGTTTTCGACTCGCCGCGCGAGCACTACCGCTTGCGCGCTGAGTTCCGCTTGTGGCGCGAGGATCAGAAGCGTTACTACGCGATGTTCAACCCTGGCGATAATCGCACGCCGATCCTGCTCGACAGCCTGCCGATCGCCAGCGAGCGGATCAATGCGCTGATGCCGGTGCTGCGCGACCGCTGGGAAGCGAGCCCGACGCTGAACCACAAGCTGTTCCAAGTGGATTTTCTGACCACGCTGGCCGGCGACGCGATGATCACCCTGTGTTATCACCGCCCACTGGACGAAGCCTGGCAGGCCGAAGCCGAGAAACTGGCCGCCGAACTGGAAGTCAGCCTGATCGGCCGTTCCAAAGGCCAGCGTCTGGTGATCGGTCGCGATTACGTGACCGAAGAGCTGGACGTCGCGGGTCGAACGTTCAGCTATCGCCAGCCTGAAGGCGCATTCACCCAGCCCAACGGCACGGTGAACGGCAAGATGCTCAACTGGGCCTTCGAGGCGCTGGGCGATCGGGATGACGATCTGCTGGAGCTGTACTGCGGCAACGGCAACTTCACCTTGCCGCTGGCGACGCGGGTGCGCAAGGTGCTGGCGACCGAGATCAGCAAGACGTCGGTCTACGCTGCGCTGAGCAACCTGGAAGACAACGCTGTGGATAACGTCACGCTGGTGCGCCTGTCCGCTGAAGAGCTGACCCAGGCGCTCAACGACGTGCGTCCGTTCCGTCGTCTGCAGGGCGTGGACCTCAAGAGCTATGACTTCGGCAGCGTGTTCGTCGACCCGCCACGCGCCGGCATGGACCCGGACACTTGCGAGCTGACCCGCCGTTTCGACCGGATCCTGTATATCTCCTGCAACCCGGAAACCCTGGCCGCCAACATCGCCCAGCTCAACGACACCCACCGCATCGAGCGCTGCGCGCTGTTCGACCAGTTTCCGTATACCCACCATATGGAATCCGGGGTATTGCTGGTCAGGCGGTAGGTGAGGTGGTGACTGCTGATGCGGTCGACTGTGGGAGGGAGCGTCAGCTCGCGATGCGTCGGTAACTGATCCACCGCTGTCGCGAGCTGGCGCTCCCTCCCACAGGAGCCGGCGTCGCGGCCCGTTGCGCACCGGATGCCCAGAAAAGCATCGAACTTATTAATTAGCTCGCTATCGATGCATTAAGGTATAACGCGACACCCCTGTTCGCCGCTTTGATGGGATCCTGTCTTGAGCTCTGAATCCTCTTCCGCCTCATCCTTCAAACTGTCCGCTCAGCCGGGCTTTCTGAGCTTCATTCTGGCGCGGCTGCTGGCGGTGTTTGCCATGCAGATTCAGGCCGTGGTCGTGGCCTGGCAGGTCTATGACATGACCCGCGAGCCGATGGCGCTGGCCTATGTCGGTCTGGCGCAGTTCGTGCCGATGCTGCTGTTGCTCATGCCGGCCGGGGATTTGATCGACCGTTACGACCGCAAGCTGATTCTGCGCCTGAGCTGGAGCGTGCAAGCGCTGTGCGGCGTGATCCTCTTGGCGTTCTCCGCGCTTGATTTGCAAGACGTGCGCTTGATCTACGGCGCGCTGGTGCTGTACGGCGGTGCTCGCGCCTTCACCGGCCCCGCGCTGCAAAGCCTGTTGCCGCAGATCGTACCGCGGGAAAAACTCGCCTCGGCCATTGCCACCAACAGCGTCATCATGCGCTGCTCGACAGTTGCCGGGCCGTTGATCGGTGGTGGCCTGTACGCGCTCGGCGGCGCCGAGCTGACCTATTCCACCTGCGTCGCGGCTTTCATCAGCGGCATTCTGCTGCTCGCCCGCGTACCAACGCCCTTCGCCGGCAAGCCCATGGACCTGACCGACGGAGCCTGGCAGCGCTTCACCGCCGGTATCGCTTTCATTCGTTCGCGACCGATCATTCTCGGCACCATCTCGCTAGACCTGTTCGCCGTCCTGCTTGGCGGCGTGGTTGCCTTGCTGCCGATTTACGCCCACGAAGTGCTGCACCTCGGCCCGCAAGGGCTCGGCGTGTTACGCGCGTCGATGAGTCTGGGCGAACTGGCGGTCGGGATTTATCTGAGCATGCGGCCGCTGGACCGTCATGTCGGCATCACCATGTTCATCGCCGTGGGCATATTCGGCGTCGCGAATCTGGTCTTTGCCCTGTCGACGCTGTTCTGGCTGTCGTGCCTGGCGCTGCTGATCGCGGGCGCGGCGGACATGGTCAGCGTGTACATCCGCTCGGCGCTGGTGCAGTTTTCCACGCCTGACAACATGCGCGGCCGGGTCAATGCGGTGAACATGCTGTTCATCGGGTCTTCAAACGAGCTGGGCGAATTCCGCGCCGGAACGAGTGCGTCGCTGATGGGGCCGATTCCCGCCGCAATCATGGGCGGCGTCTGCACGCTGGGCGTCGTCGGTGCATGGATGGTGGGCTTCAAGTCGTTGCGTCAGGTAGACCGTTTTGCCGATGCGTCGCCGGTCGAGGCGACCCAACCGGAGAAAACGCCGGCCTGATCGCCCTCGACCTGTTCATCAAAGCGCGCGGACCTGCCCTGCATCCAGCGGACGCGCGCCTTCGCCGATGCCGTTCTCCAACGGCGCGCCGAACTCATCCAGACTGATCTGAAAGCGGTCTCCCGGCTGGGTCTTCACACCGTCGGCAAACGACAGCGTGGCGGTGCCGAAGTAGTGGATATGCACGTCGCCGGGATTGAGGAACTGCGCGTACTTGAAGTGGTGGTACTCCAGATTCGCCAGGCTGTGACACATGTTGTCTTCGCCGCTGAGAAATTCCTTTTCCCACAACACCTGTCCGTCCCGCAGAACCCGGCTCATGCCGGACAGATGCGACGGCAACTGACCGACGCGCAGCTCAGGCCCGAACGCACAGAAACGCAGTTTGGAATGAGCCAGGTAGAGGTAATTGCGCCGCTCCATGACGTGGTCGGAAAACTCGTTGCCCAGCGCGTAACCCAACCGATACGGCTGGCCGTCGTGACCGATGACGTAGAGTCCGGTCAGCTCCGGTTCTTCGCCCGCATCTTCGGCAAAGGCCGGCACCGGGAAGTCCGCGCCGGGCCGGACCACGATGCGGCCGTCACCCTTGTAGAACCATTCCGGCTGGGCACCGACCTGCCCCGCTGCCGGTTTGCCGCCTTCGATGCCCCATTTGAAGATGCGCATGGTGTCGGTCATGCCCGCTTCGGCCTGACCTTCCTGCTGATGCATCTTGTCCCGCGCCGAAGCGCTGCCCAGATGCGTCAGGCCCGTGCCGCTGATCAGGCAGTGCGCCGGGTCTTCATGGTCCAGCGGCGGCAGGACCTGGCGGTTGTCCAGCAGCTGGCGATAGTTCGGGCCGGGCTCCACGCCGCGACTTGCGACTTCCTGTTCAAGACTGTGTTGCGCGGCGATTGCGGCCAGCGCCAATTCCCGAGTGCTCGCTGTGCCGCGAATCACATTGATGCGGTCGCCATCGATCACGCCGACCTGACGCTGTCCCGCGTCGTTTTCGAATTGAATCAAACGCATTGCAGATCTCCTGTGATGTCCGAAAGCGCCGCAGCCCATGCCGCGGCGCAATGAGCCGTCGTCATTCGACGATGTTGAATTCGCTCAGGTATTCATCGGAGATCTCAAGGCCCAGCCCTGGCTTGTCGTCCTCAAGCTGGATGTAGCCATTGACCGGCTGCGGCTCGCCCTTGAACACGTAGTAGAACAGCTCGTTGCCGACTTCGACGTCGAACACCGGGAAGAACTCGGCCATTGGCGATGCGGTGGTGGACATCGTCAGGTGATAGTTGTGCATTTGCCCGGCGTGCGGGATGACCGGCACCGACCAGGCTTCCGCCATGGCGTTGATCTTGCGGGCTGCCGTAATGCCGCCGACGCGGTTGGTGTCGTACTGGATC
>JARDZH010000140.1 GCA_029240955.1 Pseudomonas sp.
CGTGCGTGCCGATGCCGGCGCTCGCAAGATCGTCGAGCAGGAAGGTCTGGATATGCGTTACTACAACGTGATCTACGACATCATCGAAGACGTCAAGAAGGCCCTCACCGGTATGCTTGGCAGCGACGTCCGGGAGAATATCCTGGGTATCGCAGAAGTACGCGACGTGTTCCGCTCGCCGAAATTCGGTGCGATCGCAGGTTGCATGGTTGTCGAAGGTGTTGTTCACCGTAACCGTCCGATCCGTGTACTGCGCGACGACATCGTTATCTTCGAAGGCGAGCTGGAATCCCTGCGTCGCTTCAAGGATGACGCTTCCGAAGTGCGTGCCGGCATGGAATGCGGTATCGGCGTCAAGAGCTACAACGACGTCAAGGTCGGTGACAAGATCGAAGTCTTCGAGAAGGTCCAAGTGGCTCGCAGCCTCTAAATCGCGAGCTTCAAGAGCCGTGGCGCAAGCTTGCATGCAAATGCCTGACTGTGCGCCATGGGCTCTCAACGCAACGCCCGGTCTGACATTCGTCGGCCGGGCGTTTGCCGCTTTCAGACTGTCAGGGTTTGCTCCCGGATCAGTAACAGGTAACAAACATGGCAAAAGAATACAGCCGTACCCAACGAATCGGCGATCAGATGCAGCGCGAGCTGGCCCAATTGATCCGTCGCGAAGTCAAAGACCCACGCGTAGGCCTGGTGACCATCACAGCGGTTGAAGTCAGCCGCGACGTGGGCCACGCCAAGATCTTCATGACCGTCATGGGTCAGGACAGCGCCGAAGAAATCGCCCAGAGCATCAAGGTGCTCAACTCGGCCGCAGGTTTCCTGCGGATGCAGTTGGCTCGTGAGATGAAGCTGCGCAGCGTGCCGCAGTTGCACTTCCACTACGATGAAAGCGTCACCCGCGGTGCACACCTCTCGGCGCTGATCGAGCGTGCGGTGGCCGAAGATGGCCAGCATCGGGAAGGCTCGGCCTCAGATGACTCCAAGCCAGACGGTTCCAAGGAGTAAGCGGTGGCTCAGGTCAAGCGTATACGCCGCAACGTCAGCGGGATCATCCTGCTCGACAAGCCTTTGGGTTTCACTTCCAACGCCGCGCTGCAAAAGGTGCGCTGGTTGCTCAACGCTGAGAAGGCAGGCCATACCGGCAGTCTCGATCCGTTGGCGACAGGCGTTCTGCCACTGTGCTTTGGCGAAGCGACCAAGTTCTCCCAGTACCTGCTCGATTCCGACAAGTCCTACGAGACGCTGATGCAAATGGGCAAGACCACCACCACCGGCGACTCGGAAGGTGAGGTTTTGCAGACGCGTCCGGTGACCGTTGGTCGCGACGATATCGAGGCGGTTCTTCCTGCTTTTCGCGGAGAAATCAGTCAGATACCGCCGATGTACTCGGCGCTCAAGCGGGACGGGCAGCCTTTGTACAAGCTGGCACGTGCCGGTGAAGTAGTGGAGCGCGAGCCTCGTTCTGTTACTATTGCGCGCCTGGAATTGCTTGCCTGTGAAGGCGAGACGGCGCGTCTGTCGGTCGACTGCAGCAAGGGCACCTATATCCGCACCCTGGTGGAAGATATCGGTGAACAGCTGGGTTGCGGTGCCTACGTCGCAGAATTGCGCCGTACGCAGGCCGGTCCTTTCAGCCTGGCCCAGACGGTCACGCTGCAAGAGCTTGAACAGGTGCACGCCGAAGGCGGCAACGAAGCGGTCGATCGCTTCCTCATGCCATCGGACAGCGGGCTGCTTGACTGGCCGCTGCTGAAGTTTTCAGAGCACAGTTCGTTCTACTGGTTGCATGGGCAACCTGTAAGAGCTCCCGACGCGCCAAAGTTCGGCATGGTTCGGGTGCAGGATCACGAAGGTCGCTTCATCGGTATCGGTGAAGTCAGCGAAGACGGGCGAATCGCGCCGCGTCGATTGATTCGGTCAGAATGACCGGAACCAGCCCGTCAACAGGTTCGCCTGTCAGCGGGCTGGACGAGGGTGGCTGTCAACAGGCACGGTCACATCTCATTTTTTAATACGAGGTTTCGTCCTCGGCCTGTTGGAATCGTCTCTCTGGAGCGGTTCCCTGAAATGAAGGATTGCCCACATGGCACTCAGCGTTGAAGAAAAAGCTCAGATCGTAACCGACTACCAGCAAGCTGTTGGTGACACTGGTTCGCCAGAAGTGCAAGTTGCACTGCTGACCGCCAACATCAACAAGCTGCAAGGCCACTTCAAGGCCAACGGTAAGGACCACCACTCCCGTCGTGGTCTGATCCGTATGGTAAACCAGCGCCGCAAGCTGCTGGATTACCTGAAAGGTAAGGACGTTAGCCGTTACAGCGCCCTGATCGGTCGTCTGGGTCTGCGTCGCTAATAACGACGTTCTGGAGGTTGGTTGTCTGTCGCGATTCATCGGGTTTTCCCGGTGTTCCGGCGGGCTTCCAGCCTCAAGTTTTATCTGGACTGTCGACGGGTCCGATTCCCTCGCTGCCCAAGAATTCGCAAGAAACCAGTTCCCCCAGAGCCACAAAGAAAGGTAGGAAACCGTGAACCCGGTAATCAAGAAGTTTCAGTTCGGTCAGTCGACCGTAACCCTCGAGACAGGCCGCATCGCCCGTCAAGCTTCCGGTGCAGTACTGGTCACCGTTGACGACGACGTCAGCGTATTGGTGACAGTGGTGGGTGCCAAGCAAGCCGACGCTGGCAAGGGCTTCTTCCCCCTGTCCGTGCACTACCAGGAAAAAACCTACGCTGCCGGTAAGATCCCAGGCGGTTTCTTCAAGCGTGAAGGCCGTCCTTCCGAGAAAGAAACCCTGACCTCGCGTCTGATCGACCGTCCGATCCGTCCGCTGTTCCCGGAAGGCTTCATGAACGAAGTGCAGGTTGTCTGCACCGTCGTCTCCACCAGCAAGAAAACCGATCCGGACATCGCAGCGATGATCGGTACTTCGGCTGCCCTGGCCATTTCCGGTATCCCGTTCGACGGCCCGGTTGGCGCAGCCCGCGTTGCTTTCCACGAAAGCACCGGCTACCTGCTGAACCCGACTTACGAGCAGCTGCAGGCTTCGAGCCTGGACATGGTCGTGGCCGGTACTTCCGAAGCCGTACTGATGGTTGAATCGGAAGCCAAAGAGCTGACCGAAGACCAGATGCTGGGCGCCGTTCTGTTCGCTCACGACGAGTTCCAGGTCGTGATCAACGCCGTCAAGGAGCTGGCTGCCGAAGCCGCCAAGCCTACTTGGGACTGGCAGCCAAAGCCGGAAGCCACCAGCCTGCTCGACGCCATCCGCGCCGAATTCGGCGAAGCGATTTCCCAGGCTTACACCATCACCATCAAGGCCGACCGCTACGCGCGTCTGGGCGAGCTGCGTGAGCAGATCGTTGCCAAGCTGGCCGTTGAAGACGGCAGCCCGTCCGCCAGCGAAGTCAAAGCTGCATTCGGCGAAATCGAATACCGCACCGTTCGCGAGAACATCGTCAACGGCAAGCCTCGTATCGACGGCCGCGACACTCGCACCGTGCGTCCGCTGAACATCGAAGTCGGCGTTCTGCCAAAGACCCACGGCTCGGCTCTGTTCACCCGTGGTGAAACTCAGGCGCTGGTTGTCGCAACGCTGGGTACTGCCCGTGATGCGCAGCTGCTGGACACCCTCGAAGGCGAGAAGAAAGACCCCTTCATGCTGCACTACAACTTCCCTCCGTTCTCGGTGGGCGAGTGTGGTCGCATGGGCGGCGCAGGTCGTCGTGAAATCGGTCACGGCCGTCTGGCCCGCCGCAGCGTCCAGGCCATGCTGCCTGACGCAGACGTGTTCCCGTACACCATTCGTGTCGTATCGGAAATCACCGAGTCCAACGGTTCCAGCTCCATGGCTTCGGTCTGCGGCGCTTCCCTGGCACTGATGGACGCCGGCGTTCCGATGAAGGCTCCGGTTGCCGGTATCGCGATGGGCCTGGTCAAGGAAGGCGAGAAGTTCGCCGTTCTGACCGACATCCTGGGTGACGAAGATCACCTGGGCGACATGGACTTCAAAGTAGCCGGTACTGCCAAAGGCGTTACCGCTCTGCAGATGGACATCAAGATCAAGGGCATCACCGAGGAAATCATGGAGATCGCCCTGGGCCAGGCCCTGGAAGCTCGCCTGAACATCCTGGGTCAGATGAACCAGATCATCGGTCAGTCGCGCACCGAGCTGTCGGCCAACGCTCCGACCATGATCGCGATGAAGATCGACACCGACAAGATCCGTGACGTGATCGGTAAAGGTGGCGCGACCATCCGTGCAATCTGCGAAGAAACCAAGGCGTCGATCGATATCGAAGACGACGGCTCGATCAAGATCTTCGGCGAATCCAAGGAAGCGGCTGAAGCTGCACGTCAGCGCGTTCTGGGCATCACCGCTGAAGCAGAGATCGGCAAGATCTACGTCGGCAAGGTTGAGCGCATCGTTGACTTCGGCGCGTTCGTGAACATCCTGCCGGGCAAAGACGGTCTGGTTCACATCTCCATGCTGAGCGATGCGCGCGTAGAGAAAGTGACCGACATTCTGAAAGAAGGCCAGGAAGTCGAAGTGCTGGTTCTGGACGTCGATAACCGCGGTCGTATCAAGCTGTCCATCAAGGACGTTGCTGCAGCCAAAGCGTCGGGCGTCTGATCGAGCAATCGATCTGCGTTTGAAAAAAGGACCCTTCGGGGTCCTTTTTTTATGAGCACTATTAACAGGTTACGTGACGGTGGAGGCGAATATAAATTGCATGTTGCAACCATAATGGATGTGAAACCGGGCAAAGTGCACGATCCAGTTATATGCCTGTTTTTATAAGTCATTGATATATATAGACTTATTTTTCGAGCGATTTTGGCACACCGCTTGCGATATACCTGATAACCCTGCAGCCATGACTTGGCGCAGATTCTGAGAAAAACAGGAGTTATCGTATGAAGAAGTTCGTTATCGCTGCTGCCGCTGCTACTACCCTGACTCTGACTATGGCCAACGCTGCCTTCGCTCAGACCAACACCACTCAGGCGCCAATGATGCTGGCCGCTGGCGAAGTCGCCCACGCCAAGCAAGAAGGTTCTGACACCTGGATCACCACCAAAGTCAAAGCAGACCTGCTGACTGAAAAAGGCGTCCCAGGTTCGGACATCGAGGTCGAAACCAACAAAGGTGTGGTTTCCCTGTCGTCCAAAGTAACCATCACTGAGTCGCAGAAAGACGTGGCTGTAGCTATCGCCAAGAAAATCAAAGGCGTTAAAGCGGTATCGGCTGACGGCCTGAAAGCCGAGTAATCATGGATTCAGTTATGAACACTGACGTCGTCTGACGCAAAGTTCATGCGAAAGGCTACAAGGACGTAGCCATTACAGGCCCCGATTAATTACCGGGGCCTGTTCTATTTCCGGGAAGAAATTATCGGCCGCGCTCGCTGTTGATCTCCGTGAGTCGCCCGCCGACGAAGCGCAGGTATTGGTACATGCCGTGATCAGGTCCGTACACCCACTCCTCGATGCGGACACGTTCGCCTCTGCGGTAGGAGCCATCGTAAGTCTCGCTGCTGCCTAGCACTGTCTGGCTGACGGGCGGGCCGCATTTCTGTTCGACTTCAAACGGTCTGTCTCCGGTGCTGATCAGCTGGCTGCCACAGCGAAGTGTTGCAGCCTGAACTGACAATGCATGAGCCGCGCAGAGACCCAGTAAGGCCGCATGGGCGAATGCTTTCATGAGGTTTCGCTTCAAGGTGCTTATTCGCTATCCAGATGCAGCGGGCTGATGACGCGCCCGTCTGGCTGAGCCTGGCCCAGACGTGCATCCACGAAGTAGACGCGTTCGTCCTCAAGCTTACCCTGTTCAACCAGATAATCCTTGATGCTGCTGGCTCTTTCCTGGCCCAGCTCCCGCAACAGGGTTTCGTTGCCGCTCCAGAATTTCAGGATCGCTGCGCGCATCTGGTTGCTGCGCTCTTCCTTGCCCAACTCCTGCCACTGGGCAGGCGGTTGCTGTTTGAGGCGAGCGCGATAGATGCCTTCGAGCATCGGCCCTTTCTCATCCTCGGGAACCTGCACCAGACCCGCTCTGGCTGGCACTTTCTCGCCACGTCGTTGCAGGATCTTGTAATAGGTGTATTGATACTCCCGCTCCAGGCGCTGCTGGGCAATCAACGGACCGTCGCTGCT
>JARDZH010000141.1 GCA_029240955.1 Pseudomonas sp.
ATGGCGTCCCCTAGGGGACTCGAACCCCTGTTACCGCCGTGAAAGGGCGGTGTCCTAGGCCACTAGACGAAGGGGACACTGCCTGAAACACCATTGGTGTGTGCGTTTCAGTTCCAGACTCACATCCTCGGACGTGTTCTGGTTTCACTCAACTTCGCCCGAGAGCAAAGTTGCTTAAAACTGGAGCGGGAAACGAGACTCGAACTCGCGACCCCGACCTTGGCAAGGTCGTGCTCTACCAACTGAGCTATTCCCGCAATATGGCGTCCCCTAGGGGACTCGAACCCCTGTTACCGCCGTGAAAGGGCGGTGTCCTAGGCCACTAGACGAAGGGGACACACGTACAACATTCACTACTTGCCACTAGACGAAGGGGACACACGTACAACATTCACTACTTACTGCGCTTCGCTGTGTGCTTTACGCTGCAAGTGGCGCGCATTCTATGGATGGTTTGGCAGGTCGTCAACCCCCTCGTGAAAATTATTTGAAATCAATGACTTCACCGGTTCAGAGACCTGATCCCCGGCCGACAACCTGTATCTATATAGAACGGATGTAAGCAACGTCCGACGAGAACATCTATGCGCGATAGTGCTTAGCCACTACACTCGCGTGAAATTACTTTCAATAATGAGGTTTGCGCAGTGACTCCACTCATGATCACGCTGATGGTAGTAGCTGGCATCGCGCTGCTTATTGCGATCGGCTACCTGAATCACGTCGCCGAAAACGGCAAAGTGGAAAAAGCTCGCGCCAAGGTTGAACTGAGCGATCGCCTGCGTCGCTGCTCTGAAATCAGTGAGACCTTCCCCGGTCAACTCATGTCGCCTGCCCTGAAACTGTTGTTGGCTCGTCTGGAGCTCAACGTGGTGCAGCGCATGCTGGCGCTGGAGAAAACCAACTCGCAACTCAAGCAACGCATCGCCGAACTGGAAGAACAGGTAGCGCTGGGTGACCGCATCCCGGTCAACAACCCGGTCAGTCCGATCCAGACCGAAGCCAAGGCCAAGGATGTACGCTTTCTGCTTGAGGCACTGCACGGTCAGGTCACCCGCGCGGCCCACGACGGTTTCCTGCAGACCAGCGAAGCCAAGCACTGGATCCGGGAAATCCGCACCATTCTGGTGAGCCTGCATATCGAGTTCTTCAATAACCTGGGCCAGGCGGCTCTGGCTCAGGAGCAGCCTGGCCAGGCGCGTCTGGCGTTCGAACGCGGCGTGCAATACCTGCGTAACCAGCCGGACCCGGTCACCTACCAACAGCAATTGGCAGCCATGGAAAAACAGCTGGCGCGCGCCAACTCCATGGTGCTGACCAACATTGCCCCGACCGACGATGACGACAACGCCCTGACCGAAGGCCTGAAGGCCGACGAGAGCGAATCGGAATGGAAGAAAAAGGTCATCTACGACTGATAAAAGCTGTGCCGCTGCGCATGATCGACATGTGCAGCGGCAGACGTCGAATCAGCAGTCGGTCGCTGCCAGAAAGATCTGCGCCAGACGCTCTATCCCTTCCTGATCCACTTCCTTGAAACGCGCCAGGCGCGGACTGTCCAGGTCCAGCACGCCAATCAGCCGCCCTTCCTTGACCAACGGCACGACCAGTTCGCTGTTCGACGCACTGTCGCAGGCGATGTGCCCGGGAAACTCATGCACATCTTCCACGCGCTGAGTCTGCCGGCTCTGGGCCGCCGCACCGCATACGCCCCGACCAAACGGAATGCGTACGCACGCAACCTGACCCTGAAACGGGCCGAGCACCAGTTCTTCATTGCGGTTCAGGTAAAAGCCGGCCCAGTTCAGATCCTCGATCTGGGTATAAAGAAAGGCCGAGAACTGCGCGGCGTTGGCGATGAAATCGCGCTCATCGGCCAGCAATGCTTCCAGCTGCGCGGCGAGCAGGCTATAGCCGTTCAGCCCGGCTCCGGTGTGTTGCAGATCGATCATGGGTGTTGCTCCAGCAATTTCAGACCTACCCAGTAACGGGCGAATTGATAGGCACAGCGGCCGTTGCGGTTACCACGCCCGGTCGCCCAGCGCACGGCCGCCTTGTCCAGCTCTTCGTCGCGCTGCCAGCTCAGCCCGGCCTTTTCAGCCAGTTGCGTGATCCAGTGCTCGACGACGTTGAGGTAATGTTCTTGAGTGAAGGGATAAAACGACAGCCACAGGCCGAAACGGTCGGACAGGGCAATCTTGTCTTCCACCGCTTCACTGGGGTGCAGCTCGCCGTCGACCTGCTGCCAGTTGGCGTTGTCGCTTTCCTTTTCGGGAACCAGATGGCGCCGGTTCGAGGTGGCGTACAGCAGCACGTTATCCGGCGCTTGCTCCAGCGAGCCGTCGAGCACGCTCTTGAGGACGCGGTAGTCGCCTTCGCCGGATTCGAACGACAAGTCATCGCAGAACAGCACGAAGCGTTGCGGCAGCTTCTGCAATTGCTCGACCACTCGCGGCAGATCGCCCAAATGGTCGCGTTCGATTTCGATCAGGCGCAGGCCGGCACCGGCGTATTCGGCCAGCAACGCGCGAACCAGCGATGATTTGCCGGTGCCGCGAGAACCCCACAGCAGCGCATGGTTGGCGGGAAGGCCGTCGAGGAACTGACGCGTGTTGCGGCCCAACTGGTCGCGCTGCAGATCGACGCCGATCAGGTCGCTGAGACGCATGTCGAGGCTGACCTCCAGCGGCATCAGGTAGCCGGTGCGCCCTTCGCGCACCCAGCGTGCGGCCAGCGCATGAGTCCAGTCCACCGACTCGCGGGGCGCCGGGAGCAACGGTTCCAGGCGTGCCAGCACGGCATCGGCACGCTCGAGAAAAGCATTCAACCGAGAATCCACGGTTCCTCCTCATATTTAACTGATTAACCGCCGGGCGTGATCGGCTATGCTTGCCCGGCATTGGGCACTCGACATGGCAGTAAGCATTCATGGACATTTCGCTCACCAACCGACTGTCGTTCAAACAGGCTCGCCTGGCAGTCCTGATCGGTTTCGCGCTCGGAACATTGCTTAGCCTGCTACAGATCGCACTCGATTATGCCAGCGAAGACGCGTCCATCGATCGTGAAATTAACTCGCTGCTCGAAATCAGCCACAATCCGGCGTCCCGAATCGCTTACAACATCGATGCCGAACTCGCTCAGGAACTGACCTTGGGCCTGCTGCACTCCCCCGCCGTCATCAGCGCCCGCCTGACCGACAACAACAATATGGTGTTGTCGAGCGTGGAGCGTCCGCCTGCTGTGGGCCGCTACCGCATGGTCAGCGACTGGCTGTTCGGCGAGAACCGGCGGTTCGAGGAAGTCCTGCATCTGGACCATTTGCCGGACGAAAACATTGGCACGCTGTACCTGGAAGTCGACACCTTCGCCTTCGGCAGCCATTTTCTGCAACGGGCAGAAATCACCCTGCTCAACGGTTTTGTCCGCAGCCTCGCGCTGGCCGGCATCCTGACCATGCTGTTCTATACGACGCTGACCAAGCCGCTGGTGCGCGTCATTCGCGATCTGATCGGTCATGACCCGCGCAGCCCGATGCAGAGCAAGATCACCTGCCCGCCCCATCACGAGGGTGACGAAATCGGCGTGCTGGTCGAGGCGTTCAACCGCCAGATCGAATCCATGTCGGTCGAGTTTTCCAGACGCCTGGAAGCGGAAAACCGCCTGACCGACCATCTGAACCAGCTGGAAACCATCGTTTCGGCGCGCACTGAAGAACTCAAGGCCAGCAACCAGCGCTTGAGCCAGTCCAACGAAGAGTTGCAGCTGGCGCGCAGCACCGCGTTGGACATGGCGCAAGCGCGGTCGGCGTTTCTGGCCAACATGAGTCACGAGATCCGCACGCCGCTCAATGGTCTGCTGGGCATGCTCGCCTTGTCGATGGACGGCCCGCTCAGCGCAGAGCAGCGCCAGCAACTGATGATCGCCCACGACTCGGGCAAGGTGCTGGTCGAGCTGCTCAACGATATCCTCGACCTGTCCAAATTCAACGCGGGTCACCTGGAGATCGAGCGGATTCCCTTCGACCTCGGGACGCTGGTCGAGGACACGGCCAGTCTGCTGTCGCAAAACGCCGCGCCCAGCGTGGAACTGACCTGCCTCATCCCGGCGGACTTCCCGGCAATGGTGCTGGGCGATCCGACGCGAGTCAGGCAGGTGGTGAGCAACCTGTTGTCCAACGCGTTGAAGTTCACCCGCTTCGGCCGCGTGGACGTGCGCCTGAGTTGTCTGCGAGATGCCGTTACCCAGGAAAACCGGGTGCGAATCGAAGTCCGAGATACCGGCATCGGCATCGCCAAGGACGCTCAAGCCAAAATCTTCCAGCCCTTCACACAAGCCGAGGCCGCGATCACGCGCCAGTTCGGCGGCACCGGCCTGGGTCTTTCACTCACCCACAATCTGTGCGAAGCCATGAAGGGCGGACTCAGCATCCAGTCGCAGTCGGGCTTTGGCAGTGCGTTCATTGCCGAGCTGCCGCTTCCGGTTCATTTGCCAGCCATCATGCCCGCGCAGCTCAAGGGCCGCGTGACGGTGGTCAGCACCGCCGGCAGTGGTCTGGCAGAACTGCTGGGCACCTTGCTGCCCGAGTGGGGCATCGCATTCAAGCGTCTGGGCACGGATGAGAAGATCGCGAACCTGGGCAAAGACCAACATCCGGATCTGATCATCACAGACTGTCCTGAATGTCTGTTCGGCATACGGCCGACGACGCCTGTGCCGATTTTGCTGGTAACCGCATACGGCAATTTCATGCCCGGCGAACAGGTCAGCGCCCTGGCTCCCTTGCAGCAGCAGGCGCGACCGCTGGCGCGCAGTGCGCTGTATCAGACACTGCGCCGTGCGCTGCATCAGGAAGACCAGAGCGTAAGGGCACTGGAAAGCGACGAATCGAGCGCACAACGACCCGCGCGGATTCTTCTGGTGGAAGACAATCCGGTCAACCAACTGGTCGCCAAAGGGATGCTGAGCAAGCTGGGCTGCGATGTCACCATCAGCCGCCACGGTGCCGAAGCGCTCGAAATGCTGGAGCGCGACACGTACGATCTGGTGCTGATGGACTGCAACATGCCGGTGATGGACGGTTACGAAGCCAGCCGCCAGATTCGCGCCAGCGGGCGCTGGCCCAATCTGCCGATCGTGGCGCTCACGGCCAACGCCATGCCAGAAGAGCGAGAACGCTGCCGGGCGGCGGGCATGAACGGGTATCTGGCCAAACCCTTCCGCCGCGCCGAACTGCTGAACGTGCTGGACCAGTGGATACCGGTCCCGCAGGACAGCTGATCAGCGCAACAGCGCTTCGATCTCGTCAGTCAGCTCTTGCGGCTTGGTCAGCGGCGAGAACCGTTTGATCTGTCTGCCGTCCTTGCCGATCAGAAACTTGGTGAAGTTCCACTTGATCCGCTCCGAGCCCAACAGGCCCGGCGCCTGCTTCTTGAGCTGGACGAACAGCGGATGAGCGTGACTGCCATTCACTTCAATCTTCTTGAACAGCGGAAACGAAACCCCGTAGTTCAGTTCGCAGAACTCGGCGATGCTGCCTTCCTCACCCGGCTCCTGCTTGCCGAACTGGTTGCAGGGAAACCCCAGCACCACAAGGCCTCGGTCCCGATAGGTCTGCCAGAGTTGCTCCAGACCCTTGTACTGCGGCGTGAAACCGCACTTGCTGGCCGTGTTCACCACCAGCAAGGCCTTGCCGGAAAAATCGGCCAGGGTTTTCTGTTCGCCTTTGATAGTCGTACAGGGAATACCCAACAGGTTATCGCTCATGACGGGACCTCGCAGACGCAACGGTGAATGTCAGTCAGTGCCATGAGTCTCACGCCGCGTCGCGCGGCACGAGCGTCAGGCACACGGAGTTGATGCAATAGCGCAGACCGGTCGGCCGTGGGCCATCCGGGAATACGTGCCCCAGGTGAGCATCGCACTTGGCGCACACCACTTCCGTGCGAATCATGCCGTGGCTGATGTCGCGCACCTCGACCACTGCGCTGCCTTCGATGGGCGCATAAAAGCTCGGCCAGCCGCAGCCGGAATCGAACTTGGTCTCGGAATCGAACAATGGCTCGTCACAGCAGACGCAATGGTAGACGCCTGCGGTCTTGGTGGTGTTGTACTTGCCGGTGAAAGGACGCTCGGTCGCCTTCAGCCGACAGACGTTGTACTGCTCGGGGTCGAGCATCTGCTTCCACTCTTCGAGCGTCTTGTGCAACTTGTCCACAGGTACACCTCCGAATCTTAAAAAGCCTGATCTGTGTCTTTTCCACGGAACAGGTGGCACGTATGATTGCGCCTTTGCCGGGCACCAGTCTGGCACCCGCGTTTGTCGCGCACAAACCCATTTTCTGGGATCACGTCCAGCGACCTTCATTGCAAGCCAGCAACAGCTCGTCCATTTTCGGGATCAATCACCATGCAGTTCAGCAAATCGAA
>JARDZH010000142.1 GCA_029240955.1 Pseudomonas sp.
ATCCCGCTGAACCAGTTATACCCCTGATCCTCCCAATACCCGCCGGGGTTGTCGTTGCTGACGATGATCTCGACGATATGTTTGGGGTTCTTGAAGCCCAGCTTCGTCGGAACGCGCACCCTCACCGGGTAGCCGAAATCAGGCGGGAGGGCGACTTCGCCGAAGTCCAGCGCCAGCAGCGTCTGCGGATGCAGGGCGGTCGGCATGTCGAGGCTTGAGTAATAGCGGTCGGCGCATTTGAAACCTACATAACGCGCCGTCGTGTCCGCGCCGATGTACTCCAGAAACGTCTTCAACGGCACCCCGCCCCACTGCCCGATCGCACTCCAGCCCTCAATGCAGATCAGACGCGTGATATCCGTGCGTTGCGGCAGCTGGCGCAGTTTCTCCAGCGTCCACGGCTGTTTGTCACGCACCAGCCCGGACACCGCCAGGCGGTAGTCGGACACTTCCAGCTCCGGCACGTTGTACTCGGGGTAGAACGCGTTGAACGGAAACGGGTTGGTCACTTGCGCCTTGCTGTAGGTGGGCGCCAGCTTCTGGCCGTTGAACAGCCACGCCTGAACCCGGTCGTTCCAGCGCGACATGGCCCACAACGCCTTGTCCACCTGATCGCCGTCCTGCAGATTGCAGCCGGTCAGCATCGACATCGCCCCCACCGTCAACCCGGCACGCAGAAAGTGGCGGCGCTGAATATCGACCAACTGACGCTGTTGTGCAGGTTCCAGACGAATGCGCTGAGTGATGCGCTTGCGAGGTTCGCTCATTGTTCGGCACCTCCATGGTCATTGTTCATACGCCCCCCGGCAATCATTGGCAGCAACGTCTTGGGCACCAGCAGCACCAGCGCCAGATGCACCACCACAAACGCACCGATGCCGGACATGGCCGCAAAATGCACCCAGCGAGCGGTATCGAAACCACCCATCAGGCTGGCCAGTGCTGAAAACTGCACCGGCTTCCAGATCGCCAGGCCGGACAGCACCACCAACACGCCCAGACCGAGCACCAGCCAGTACATCAAGCGTTGCACCGCGTTGTACTCACCCGTGACGTGAGCCAGTCGAAAGCGCAGCGCGTCCAGCAAATCGCGCTTGACCTCAGCTGGCCGGACCGGCAGCAGATCACGTCGAAAATGTCGGCTGAACATGCCGTACAGCACATAGATCAGGCCATTGACGACCAGCAGCCACATGACCGCGAAGTGCCAGGCGATCGCACCGCCCAGCCAGCCGCCGAGCGTCAGGGATTTGGGAAAGGTGAAAGGCAGCAGCGGCGAGGCGTTGTAGATCGCCCAGCCGCTCATGAACATGCAGACCATGCCCGCCGCGTTGACCCAATGGGTCAGGCGCACGGGCCAGGGATGGATCGGGCGGGTTTTCATGGTGATGGCCCTTGAAGAGAACGAAGCAGCGACGCAGGCCCGAGCGAACCCGGGCTGCGCCGCAGGCGATTACATGGGTGGCGTGAAGCCGTCTTTGCCGACCGCGACCCCGCGTGCGGACTTGCCATCGTCGGCGGGAAACAGAACCACTTTCGCGCCGGCCTTGAGCGCGCTGCGCTGGCCCGGCTCGACGTAGGCGATCGGTACGTCTTCCGGCACCACCAGCTGCTTCTCGCCGCCGTTGTACTGAACCGTCAACGTGCGGCCATTGGCCTTGGACAGCGTCCCGACCGTGCCGTTGGTCATGGTGCCGGTGCTGCCGTCGGCGTTTTCCCAGCCGTAATGACCTTCGCCGCTGCCCTTGAGGCTGGCTTCGAATACCGTCACTTCCAGCGCTTTAAGGCTGCCGTCGGCCTGAGGAATGGCCGCCGAGCCCACAAAGCTGTCGGCCTTGATGCTGTCCAGATCGGCCTTGGACACCAGGCGGATGCCGGTCTTGTCGGTCAGCTGAATGCTCTGATGCTGGCCGGAGCGCGTGGTGAAATTCAGGGTGTCGGCCTGCAGGTTATCGACGGTCCCGCGCACCGGCTTGATCACGGGCAGATCAGCGGCCTGGGTCATGACGGCGGCGCTGAGCAGAAGCAGGCCGAAGGTGGTGGACAGTGCAGTTTTCATCGGTGATTCCTTATCGGGCAGAGGATGTGGACACTCGCCCTGATCCTCGACCCGTCACCGGTACTGGAAAATGACCAGTCGATGACATTTTTGTCATTCGGCGCCACAGCCTGATCAATGACAAAAATGTCACCGACTCGCCCGCCGCAGTTGGGTAGACTCAGCCTCCCGACACCCTGCCCGCCTCCACTGCGACGAAGCCCGGCATGCATATCCTGTTGATCGAAGACGACACCAAGACCGGCGAGTACCTCAAGAAGGGGCTCGGCGAATCCGGCTATCAGGTCGACTGGGCGCAGCATGGCGCGGACGGTCTGCACATGGCGCTGGAAACCCGCTATGACCTGATCGTGCTGGACGTAATGCTGCCCGGTATCGACGGCTGGCAGATCATCGAAGTGCTGCGCGCCCGCCAGGACGTGCCGGTGTTGTTCCTGACTGCCCGCGATCAACTGCAGGACCGGATTCGCGGCCTGGAACTGGGCGCCGATGATTACCTGGTCAAACCGTTCTCCTTCACCGAACTGCTGCTGCGCATCCGTACCATCCTGCGGCGCGGCGTGGTGCGCGAAGCCGATCACTTCCATCTGGCGGATCTGGAGCTGGACCTGTTGCGCCGCCGGGTGACGCGCCAGCAGCAGTTGATCGTGCTGACCAACAAGGAATTCGCGCTGCTCCACCTGCTGTTGCGTCGCGAAGGTGACGTACTGTCCAGAGCGCAGATCGCTTCGGAGGTCTGGGACATGAATTTCGACAGCGATACCAATGTGGTGGACGTCGCGATCAAGCGCCTGCGCAGCAAGATCGACCTGCCCTACCCGGTCAAGCTCATCCATACCGTGCGCGGTATCGGCTACGTGTGCGAGGTCCGGCCATGCGCGCCCGACGCCAGCCTTCCCTGACCCTGCGCTCGACGCTGGCCTTTGCGCTGGTGGCGATGCTGACGGTCGGCAGCGTCGGCTTCTATCTGTATCGCTCGGTCGAGCTGACTGTCCTGCAACGCAGCGACCATGCCGTGCTCGCGCGTCTGGACCACTTCCGCAAGCTGCTGCGTTATGACCTGACGCTGGACAAACTTCGCGGCAGCCCGCAGCTGTTCGAGAACATGCTCGACAGCGAAGACGACATTTTCGTCATAGGCGAGCCGGGCAAATCGCCGGTGATCATGGTCAATCCGCAGCGCGCGCCGTTGCCCGACCTGCCGGTCGCCGCTCAGGATCAGCCGCTGCTCGCGGAAAGTCTGCGCAGCGGCGAGAGCCTGCAAGGGGTGCCTTTGCGTGCCGCAGCGGCTCAAGTGATGTCGGACGGCGTCGAAGTACGTTTGCTGGTCGCGCACGTGATGGCCAAGGAAACAGCCATGCTGGCGAGCTTCCGGCAGCAGATTTATGTGGCGGTGCTGCTGGCGTTTCTAATCACTGCGCTATTGGGCTACCTGCTGCTGCAACGCGGACTGCGCCCGCTGCACAAGATGGCGGCGCTCGCCGCTGCGATCACGCCCGCCAGTCTGCACACGCGGCTGGACAGTCGGGACACGCCGGTCGAGCTGCAACCGTTGAGCGAGGCGTTCAACGCCATGCTGGATCGACTGGATGATGGCTATCGCCGACTGACGCAATTCTCGGCCGATCTCGCCCACGAAATCCGCACGCCGGTAGGTTCATTGATGGGCCATTGTCAGGTTGCACTGCGCCAGAACCGCAGCGCCGATGAGTACCAGGCGCTGCTGGCCTCCAACCTGGAGGAACTGGAGCGCATTTCCCGGCTGGTCGAAAGCATCCTGTTCCTGGCCCGCGCGGATGAACCGCAGGCCGTGCTGGAACGCAAACCGCTGGACATGCATGAAGAACTGCAACGGGTAGCAGGCTATTTCGAAGGACTGGCCGAAGAGCGCCAATTGGCATTGCAGTTGAGCGGTGAAGACAGGCTGCTCGCCGACCCGATCCTGCTACGGCGCGCCTTGAGCAATCTGGTCGCGAACGCGATTCGCTATGCCGATGAAGGCAGCACGATCCAGATGCGGGTCAGTCAGTGGGGCGACCGCTGCCGCCTCGACGTCGAAAACCGTGGGCCCGAGTTGCCTCAAGCCACGCTGGAGCGGCTGTTCGATCGCTTTTATCGCGGGGATCCTTCCCGCCATCAGCGCTCGGACTCCAATGGCCTGGGGCTGGCGATCGTCGCGGCGATCATGCAACTGCATGGCGGCCGCGCCGAGGTGACGCAACCGCAGGCGGGTTTGATGCGTTTCAGCCTGATCTTTCCGCGCTGAAATCAGGCCTTCTTGTCGTGAGCAATGGTCAGCTTGTAGAACGTAGCGGCGCCGCCTTCAGTGGCGTAACCGGTGTTGTCCTGGGTGTAGACCCCAGCCTTGAAGTACAGCAGCTTGGTGCTCCAGGCTGAATCCAGCTTCACGTTCCAGACCGAGTCATAAGCGTTGACGGTCAGGTTGCCCGCAGGCGTCAGGTGAATGCTGTAGCTGAAACGCTCGTTCAGCGGCACGCCTTGAGCGATGGTGATGACCTCGATCTCGGCATCCGGGTCGCGACGCAGTTTGGCGACGATGTTGCCGGTCTTGAGTTTTTCCTTGTACTGGTACTCGACCTTGAGCAGCGGCTCGGTGCTTTGCGCGCAGTGAATCTGACCGATCACGATCTTGCCGCTCGACGGCACCTGATTGACCATCAGCGCCGCCCGCAGAAAGTTGTCTGCCGAAGGATACGTCCAGTTGTTGGCCCGGCCGTCTGCGAGCGTCTCGCGCAGTTCCGTGCGCGGGTACTTGGCGTTGTCCGTAGTAGAGCCGGTCACCGGCGCCCAGAAGAACAGCGTATTGCCCGATTTGAAGTAACCATCCTGGTAACCGTTGACCAATTGCGGGGTAGCGATAGTAGTGGCTGGCTTTCCGACAGGGACGGACAGGTTCCACACGGCGAGGTCGATCATGTAAGGCTCGCAGGGTGCCGCTCGGCACCGACAGGATGGCTCTGGAACGGGCGTCACAGCACCCGTTGGATTCGTCATCGCTATCGGCAACGTTGCTTTTTATTAAAGCGAGCGCGACACCGTTCTGGCGTCAATAAACAGGCGAAATACGTCAAGGGCTACTATTTTGATATCAACGTGAACGGTAGCGCTGAAACAGGTGTTTCAGTCGAGGCAGCGGCCGGCTTGTATCGTGCGTGAGACACCTCGCGTCATTTTTTTGGAAGGCTGTAGACCAATAAGACGGATTACGCCGAAATGAGCCGACGAACGGTAGGAACTTTTTGACCAGGGCGCTGAACTTTTCGCTCTTGCGATGGTGCAGAGTCGTCACACGCGGTGCTCAGACTGACGCTTCGCCAGCAAGCTGGCTCCTACGCCGGGCTTCCCCAAACCGTAGGAGTGGCCTTGGCCGCGATCTGCCGCGCAGCGGCAGCAAAACCATTCAACACGGACCCTCAGCCCAATCACGCCGCCGCTGTCGCGAGCTTCGCTCCCTCCCACAGTTCTGCCCAGCCCCACGGAACACGTAGGAGCGCGCTTGTCCCGCGATCTGCCGCAACGCGGCAGCAAAACCACCCGACGCGGACCCAAAGTCACGCACCGCCTTCCAGCAGAATCCGGTTGACGAAACAACTTTGTTACAGGATATTATAGTTAGCAAGCTACTAATGTTTCTCCTAACAATATGGCTGCGAACTAAATACACCTGCTACGACGGTTTTTGCATGTCCCCGGAGTCTCTTCACCGATCCCTCACCAGTGCCATGGTCGCGGCGTCTCGCCACTGGCGACGCAGTTGCCAGACCACGCTGGTGACCTACGGCATTTCCGAAGCCTGCGCCGGGCCTTTGCTGGCGATTGCGCGGCTGGGTGATGGCGTGCATCAGGTCAGAGTCGCGCAAGCCGCTGGCATGGAGAGCCCGACCCTCGTCCGTCTGCTCGACCAGCTTTGCGCGGCCGGCATCGTGTGCCGTACCGAAGACCCGAATGACCGGCGCGCCAAGGCCCTGAGCCTCACCGCCCACGGCCGGACACTCGCATCATCGATCGAAAGCGAGCTGACCCGCTTGCGCGCCCA
>JARDZH010000143.1 GCA_029240955.1 Pseudomonas sp.
GCGATGCCGAAAAAGCCCACTGCAACCGTACCGCCCAGGCACAGGATCATCCAGGTCATGGAAATGCGGCGAGCATTGGCGATCGACTTGACCGAGTCAGCGGCCATGAAGCGCGCCAGAATGTGCGGCTGACCGAAATAGCCAAGCCCCCAGGCCAGCAGGGAAATGATCCCGATGAAGGTGGTGTTCTTGAACATATCGAAGTTGGTGGGATCCTTGGCCTCGATCGCCAGGAACGTGGTGTCGACGCCACCGGTTGCCAGCAGCACGATGATCGGCGTGAGGATCAGCGCGAAAATCATGAGGCTAGCCTGTACGGTGTCTGTCCAGCTCACAGCCAGGAAACCACCGACGAAGGTGTAGGCGATGGTCGCCGCAGCGCCAGCCCACAGTGCAGTCTCGTAGGACATGCCGAACGTGCTTTCGAACAGACGCGCACCGGCCACGATGCCGGACGCACAGTAGATGGTGAAGAAGATCAGGATCACGACTGCAGAGATGATGCGCAGCAGCCCGCTGTTGTCTTCGAAGCGACTGCTGAAATAGTCCGGCAGAGTCAGTGCGTCACCGTTGTGCTCGGTTTGAACCCGCAGGCGCCCGGCTACGAACAGCCAGTTGAGATAGGCGCCGACGATCAGGCCGATGGCGATCCAGCTTTCCGAGAGGCCCGACATGTAGATGGCGCCCGGCAGGCCCATCAGCAACCAGCCGCTCATGTCCGAAGCGCCGGCCGACAGCGCAGTCACCAGGCTGCCAAGGCTGCGTCCGCCGAGGATGTAATCGGAGAGGTTGTTGGTGGAGCGATAAGCCAGCAGGCCGATCAGTACCATTGCCGCGATGTAGATCACGAAGGTGATCAGGGTTGGGTTGGACAAACTCATGTGTTTCTGCCTTGGCTTTGTTTTTATTGAGTGTCAGCGCATGACTTCAGAAGCCAGCTCGTTGCGTCGACACAGCATTCGCCGATCTCTCCACGAGTGATCGGCCGATAGTGATTCACACTACGGTTGCACCGTGGCCGCGAATCCTATTAAACAATCTGAACGTGGTGCAACCTATTTACGTCGGGAAGTTGCACCCGTTACAAAAAGACGCGCAGACGCGTTTTTCCGCCCCATTCTGGGGCAGTAAAAGCGGTATTCGCAAAGAAAAATGGCTTGAAGCTTCACACTGGAAGAAAATTCTCAGGCAAAGCCCTCAATCGTCACAAAATATTCTTAAAAACGGGTTGCACCCGGTTGCACCCCACAAAGTCCGACGATAATCTGCGTCAAAGCCGATGCCACATCCACAGTGGCGACAATGAGGACAATCCATGGCCACCACCACTTTGGGCGTCAAGCTTGACGACCCGACGCGCGAGCGATTGAAAGCAGCCGCTCACTCCATCGACCGTACTCCGCACTGGTTGATCAAGCAGGCGATCTTCAATTACCTGGAAAAGCTCGAAAGTGGTGCAACCCTGGCAGACCTCGATGCACAAGCCGGTAAAGATGCCGACGAGCATGCCGAGGCGCCGGTCGACGCCGGGCACCAGCCGTTTCTGGAGTTTGCCGAAAGCATTCTGCCTCAGTCGGTACTGCGCGCTGCCATCACCGCTGCTTACCGCCGCCCTGAACAGGAAGTAGTGCCGATGCTGCTGGAGCAGGCTCGCTTGCCTGCGCCGATGTCCGAGGCTGCCAACAAGCTGGCGGCCTCCATTGCTGAAAAGTTGCGTAATCAGAAGAGCGCTGGCGGTCGTGCAGGCATCGTCCAGGGCCTGTTGCAGGAATTCTCCCTGTCGTCTCAGGAAGGCGTTGCGCTGATGTGCCTGGCCGAAGCCCTGCTGCGGATTCCGGACAAGGGCACTCGCGACGCACTGATCCGCGACAAGATCAGCACCGGTAACTGGCAGCCGCATCTGGGCAACAGCCCGTCGCTGTTCGTCAACGCTGCGACCTGGGGGCTGCTGCTGACCGGCAAGCTGGTGTCCACTCATAACGAATCAGGCCTGACCTCTTCTCTGAGCCGAATCATCGGCAAGAGCGGCGAACCCATGATCCGCAAGGGCGTGGACATGGCCATGCGCCTGATGGGCGAACAGTTCGTCACGGGCGAAACCATTGGCGAAGCGCTTGCCAACGCCAGCCGTTTTGAAGCCAAGGGCTTCCGCTATTCCTACGACATGCTGGGTGAAGCTGCACTCACCGAGCATGACGCCCAGAAATACCTCGCTTCTTACGAGCAGGCGATCCACTCCATCGGCAAAGCGTCCCATGGCCGTGGCATCTACGAAGGTCCGGGCATTTCCATCAAGCTGTCGGCGCTGCATCCGCGCTACAGCCGCGCTCAGTACGAGCGCGTCATGGAAGAGCTGTACCCGCGCCTGCTGTCGCTGACTGTGCTGGCCAAGCAGTACGACATCGGCCTGAACATCGACGCCGAAGAGGCAGACCGCCTTGAACTGTCACTGGATCTGCTGGAGCGCCTGTGCTTCGAACCGCAGCTGACCGGCTGGAACGGCATCGGCTTCGTGATCCAGGCTTACCAGAAGCGCTGCCCGTACGTGATCGACTACGTCATCGATCTGGCTCGCCGCAGCCGTCATCGCCTGATGATCCGTCTGGTGAAAGGCGCGTATTGGGACAGCGAAATCAAGCGCGCCCAGGTCGAAGGCCTGGAAGGCTATCCGGTCTACACCCGCAAGGTGTACACCGATGTTTCCTACGTCGCCTGCGCCCGCAAACTGCTGGCCGCGCCGGAAGTCATTTACCCGCAATTCGCCACTCATAACGCTCACACGCTGGCGGCTATCTACCAGATCGCCGGCCAGAACTACTATCCCGGCCAGTACGAATTCCAGTGTCTGCACGGCATGGGTGAGCCGCTTTACGAGCAAGTCGTGGGTAAGGTTGCCGATGGCAAGCTGAACCGTCCGTGTCGCGTTTACGCGCCAGTCGGTACTCACGAAACGCTGCTGGCCTATCTGGTACGTCGTCTGCTGGAAAACGGCGCCAACACCTCGTTCGTCAACCGCATCGCTGACCACTCGATCTCCATTCAGGAACTGGTGGCCGACCCGGTCAACCAGATCGAGCGCATGGCAACCCAGGAAGGTGGTTTCGGTCTGCCGCACCCGCGCATTCCGCTGCCGCGTGACCTGTATGGTGCGGAGCGCGCCAACTCAAGCGGCATCGACATGGCCAACGAGCATCGTCTGGCATCGCTCTCCTCCGCCTTGCTCGCCACGGCCCACACCGACTGGAAAGCCGCGCCGATGCTGGGCTGCTCGCCAAGCGAAGGGACTGCGGTTGCAGCTTTGAACCCGTCCGATCTGCGTGATGTGGTCGGTCACGTCCAGGAAGCGAACCTTCAGGACGTCGACAACGCCATCCAGTGCGCCCTGAGCGCCGGTCCGATCTGGCAAGCGACACCGCCGGCCGAGCGTGCTGCGATTCTGGAGCGCGCTGCCGATCTGATGGAATCCGAAATTCAACCGCTGATGGGCCTGCTGGTTCGCGAGGCGGGCAAGACCTACCTCAACGCCATCGCGGAAGTACGTGAAGCCGTGGATTTCCTGCGTTATTACGCGGTGCAGGCACGCAACGACTTCACCAATGACGGCCACCGCCCGCTGGGGCCGGTGGTCTGCATCAGCCCCTGGAACTTCCCGCTGGCAATCTTCAGTGGTCAGGTCGCAGCGGCGCTGGCCGCGGGTAACCCGGTACTGGCCAAGCCCGCCGAGCAGACTCCGCTGATCGCAGCGCAAGCTGTGCGCATCCTGCTCGAAGCCGGCATTCCAGAAGGCGCCGTGCAACTGCTGCCGGGCCGCGGCGAAACCGTAGGTGCGCGTCTGGTGGGTGATGATCGCGTCAAAGGCGTGATGTTCACGGGCTCCACCGAAGTCGCTCGCCTGCTGCAACGCAACGTGGCCGGTCGCTTGGACTCTCAAGGCCGTCCGATCCCGCTGATTGCTGAAACCGGCGGCCAGAACGCGATGATCGTCGACTCTTCGGCGCTGACCGAACAAGTGGTCATCGACGTCGTATCTTCGGCATTCGACAGCGCCGGTCAGCGCTGCTCGGCATTGCGCGTACTGTGCCTGCAGGAAGATTCCGCTGATCGTGTCATCGAAATGCTCAAAGGTGCGATGGCTGAAAGCCGCCTGGGCAACCCCGAGCGCTTGTGTGTAGACATCGGCCCGGTGATCGACGCCGAGGCCAAAGCGGGCATCGAGAAGCACATTCAAGGCATGCGCGACAGGGGTCGCTCGGTCTATCAGGTCGCTATCGCCGACGGCACCGAGATCAAACGCGGTACTTATGTGATGCCGACGTTGATCGAACTGGAGAGCTTCGACGAGCTGGAGCGCGAAATCTTTGGTCCTGTGCTGCACGTGGTTCGCTACAAGCGCAAGGAACTGGACCAGTTGATTGAGCAGATCAACGGTTCCGGCTATGGCCTGACGCTCGGCGTGCATACCCGCATCGACGAGACCATCGCCAAGGTCGTGGACAACGTTCACGCCGGCAACGTGTATGTGAACCGCAACATCGTCGGTGCTGTTGTAGGCGTGCAGCCATTCGGCGGTGAGGGCTTGTCCGGTACCGGTCCGAAAGCGGGTGGTCCGCTGTACCTGTACCGTCTGCTGTCGACTCGCCCTCAGGATGCCATCCACAAGTCGTTCGCCCATGGCGATGCAGTAGCAGCGCCGGACACCCGTCTGCGCGACGCCATGAGCAAACCGCTGCAAGCGCTGAAAGACTGGGCTGCGAGTCATCAGCAGACTGCGCTGCAAGCGCTGTGCGACGAGTACGCGGCTCAATCGCAAAGCGGGATCACGCGTCAACTGGTCGGCCCGACCGGCGAGCGCAACAGCTATGCGATTCTGCCTCGCGAACACGTGCTGTGCCTGGCGGACGACGAGGCTGATCTGCTCATCCAGCTGGCCGCCGTGCTGGCGGTAGGGAGCAGCGCTGTATGGCCGGAAACCGCAGTCAGCAAACCGCTACGTGCGCGTCTGCCGAAAGAGGTTCAGGCTCGCGTCCGACTGGTAGTCGAGTGGAACAAGGACGAGGTAGTGTTCGACGCTGTCCTGCACCATGGCGACTCGGATCAGCTGCGCGAAGTCTGCCAGCAGATCTCCCAGCGTGACGGCGCAATCGTCGGGGTCAACGGTCAGTCTCATGGGGAAACCAACATTCCGTTGGAGCGCCTGGTGATCGAGCGCGCGTTGAGCGTCAACACCGCTGCAGCAGGTGGCAATGCGAGCCTGATGACCATCGGCTGATGCCTGGCTGAAATCGTGTGACTTTTGCGTTGCAGTGCTTGTTCTGAAAACCGCGTCAGCTTCGTCGCGAGCTTCGCTCCCTCCCACAAGCTCCCAGTGGTCCACTGAACTGTGGGAGGGAGCGCAGCCCGCGACAGACATAACGCGGCGTGTCTGATGGTTCCCGCGTCGTCTGCATCGCCAGCAAGCTGGCTCCTACAGATACAGATCGGCGCACCACGCGTAGGAGCGCGCTTGCCCGCGACGGGCTGGCGGCGCTGATTCAGTTGTAGAGCGCCGCCCTGCACCTGCTTTATCACCCCGATCAATCTTGCTCCCATCCAGAACCTTCGACACCTAGACTCAGCGCACTCATCGCCCCGGTAAATCGCCATGACAGAGACGCTGCTTTGCCCCCGTAATCTGGCTTTCGAGCTCTACGAAGTGCTGGACGCCGAAGCGCTGAACCAGCGCGAACGTTTCGCCGAGCACACGCGTGAAACCTTCGACGCGGCCATCGGCACGGCGCGGGCCATTGCCGAGAAACATTTTGCGCCGCACAACCGCAAGGCCGACGAGAACGAGCCACGCTTCGAGAACGGCGAGGCGCTGTTGATCCCGGAGGTCAAGCTCGCGGTCGATGCCTTTCTCGAAGCCGGATTTCTCAACGCCACGCGAGACTTCGAGGTCGGCGGCATGCAACTGCCGACCTTGGTGTCCCAGGCATGCTTCGCCCATTTTCAGGCCGCGAACGTCGGCACCACCGCTTACCCTTTTCTGACCATGGGCGCGGCGAACCTGATCGAGAATTTCGGCAGCGATGAGCAGAAGCAGCGTTTTTTGCAACCCATGATC
>JARDZH010000144.1 GCA_029240955.1 Pseudomonas sp.
TACACCTGGCGCAGCGACAGCCGGCTGACGTTGCCCTCGGCGGTGCGTTTTACTCAGGAACAGGCCATGGCCTTCGTGGCTGGCATCGCCTGTCCGACGCAATTGATCGTCGCGCAACGTGGCCTGCTTGCCAGAAACAGCGAGCTGCTGAGCCGCTTGCCGTTCGAGGTCTGCACCTTGGCCGGCGGGCACCATTTGCACCTGGACGATCTCGCCGGAGCGAGCGCTGTTGCAGACTGTTTCAATCGCTTCTTCGCTGCGGCTTGACTTGCGGCCGGCAACTGCCGAGGCTGGACGGGTTGAAACAGGAGTCGAACACGATGGACCTATCCGCAACCCAGCACCGCTGCCACGCCCCGACCCATTTCCTTCATCCGTCTTCCCGCAAGTGAGAGCACCCATGCGTTCAACCTGTGCTCCGCTGTTTGCCCTGTGCCTGATGTTCACCAGCGTCGCGGCTTTGGCTGCCGATGTGTCGGGCAGCCGTGATCTCGATATTCTGCCGCGGGTCACTGATGCGCAGATCGTCGACTACCGCCCGGCTGCGGACGTGGAGCGCATCTATCCGCTGAGTTCGATCCGCAAGATCAGCAATCAGCTGCGCTTCGATGGCCAGGCGGGCGCGCGCGGCAATCTCACTTCCATCACCTATCAGCTGCCGGCTGAGCACAGCTCCGACGACGCCTTTACGGCTGCCCGCGAAGCGCTGCAGCAACAGGGTGCCGAGCTGCTGTTCTGGTGTCAGGCGCGAGACTGCGGCGAAAGCAGCCTGTGGGCCAACGAGGTGTTCAACAATTCCCGACTCTATGGCGCTGACGACCGACAAGCGTATCTGCTGCTGCGGCTCGCCGACCCCAAAGCCGAGACGCTGGTTGCCCTTTATGCGATTACCCGTGGTAACCGCCGCGCCTATCTGCATGTCGAACAGTTCGAATCCGCTGCGCCGCTGGGTGACTTGCTGCCGACTTCGGCCACGCTGCTGCGCCAGCTCAGAAGCACCGGCCGGCTGGACCTGCCCAAACTGGGCGGCGAGCCGCAGGAACAGTGGGTGACCTTGCTGTCACGCGGGCTGAATCTGGACAGCACGTTGCGCGCGACGCTGTCGGGCCCCCGCGCCGAGGCCTGGCGTGACGCACTGATCGCCAAGGGCGTGCGCGCCGCCAGACTGGAAGCCGGCTCTGCCGAGCAAAAAGGACTGATGATCGAGCTGATTCGCTAGCCCGACGCACAGACAACGCGGGCGAACGCTGACGTTCGGTGCATTCGCCGTTATGCTCAGCGCTCCCGACTTCCGCGCAGTGAATGGCTCATGTTCAATAACGATCGACTCTTGGTGCAGATCCTTCTGCTGGCGCTGCTCGGGGCCTGCCTCTGGGTGATGGCACCGTTCTGGTCGGCGCTGGTCTGGGGTGCGGTGCTGGCGTTTGCCAGCTGGCCACTGATGACGCTGCTGACCCGCTGGTTCGGGGGGCGCGAATCTTTGGCCGCGCTGGTCATGAGCCTGGGCTGGCTGGTCCTGGTGGCCGCGCCGCTGGTGTGGCTGGGTTTCAACCTGGCAGACCACATACGCGACGCCATCGGTTTCATCCGGGACGTACAGGTCGACGGTCTGCCCGACCCACCGACGTGGCTGGCCGGCCTGCCGCTGGTGGGCGAACGCCTGGTCGGGATTTGGAACACCATCGATCAACAAGGCGCGGCGTTCATGACCAGCGTCCGGCCTTACCTCGGCGAGGTCGGCAACTGGCTGCTGGCGCGCAGCGCGCAGATTGGCGGCGGCATACTCGAACTGACGCTGAGCATCGTCTTTGCGTTCTTCTTCTATCGCGACGGGCCGCGCCTTGCCGCCTTCGTGCTCAGCCTGCTGGAACGGCTGATCGACGATCGCGCTCAGTATTATCTGGATCTGGTAGCGGGCACGGTACAGCGGGTGGTCAATGGCGTGATCGGCACCGCTGCGGCGCAAGCGGTGCTGGCGCTGATCGGCTTTCTGATCGCGGGCGTCCCGGGCGCATTGGTACTCGGCATCCTGACCTTTGCCTTCAGCCTGATTCCCATGGGCCCGCCGCTGATCTGGCTGCCGGCCACCGCCTGGCTGGTCTGGCAGAGCGAGTACGGGATGGCGATCTTTCTCGGCATCTGGGGCATGTTCGTCGTCAGCGGCGTGGACAACGTGTTGAAGCCTTACCTGATCAGCCGTGGCGGCAACCTGCCGCTGGTGATCGTGCTGCTGGGCGTATTCGGTGGCTTGCTGGCGTTCGGCTTCATTGGCCTGTTCATCGGGCCGACGCTGTTGGCGGTGGGGTACAGCCTGCTGACCGACTGGGTGGGCAGCGAGCGGGTTCGCGCTCAGCGCTGAGCCAAAAAACCGCCGTCCGGCTGGCGGGGGGCGGGACGGCGCAGTCTCAGGTTCGCGGCACATCCAGAACGGCCGTCAGACCGCCGCCCGGCGTCTGGGTCAGGTACAGCTCCGCGCCCATCCGCCGTGCCGCTTCCCGGGCAATGGTCATGCCCATGCCCACGCCGCCGGAGTTGCGGTTACGGGAACCTTCCAGACGGTAGAACGGCTCGAACACGGCCTCTTGAAGCTCGGGCGCGATACCGGGGCCGTGATCGATGACCGAAATTCGCACGCGTTCCGGTCCGTCTTCCAGCACGATCCGGGCGCTGCCGGCGTAGCGCAGCGCATTGTCGATCAGGTTATGCAGGCTCGAACGCAGTGCCATAGGCTGGGTCTTGACGGGTTTGCACTGGCCTTCGCATTGCACGTCGTCGCCGTTGTCCTGCGCGTTTTCGGTGAGTGACTCGATCAGCGCCTGCAAATCCAGCTGCTGCACGGCTTCGTTTTTGCGGTGCTCGTTCAGGTAGGTCAGGGTCGCGTCGAGCATGCCGATCATGTCGTCCAGATCCTGAGTCATCTGGTCATGCAGCCGCGGTTCTTCGATCTGCTCGACGCGCAGTTTGAGGCGCGAAAGCGGGGTGCGCAGATCGTGGGACACCGCCGCCAGCAGGCGCGCCCGCTGCTGCATCTGCTCACGAAGCCTGTCCTGCATGAGGTTGAAGGTGAGGGCGGCCTGACGCGCTTCCTTGGGACCGGTGATTTCCAGCGGCGGATTGTCGAGGTTCTCGCTCAGGCGCTCAGCCGCCTCGCTCAGACGCCGCACCGGGCGGCTGAGGGCTTTGGCGCCGTACCAGGCAGCGACCACGAGGGTGATGAGCTGGAAGATGAGCGGCACGATCGGCCCGCTCCAGGGCGGCGGCCGATGCGGACGCGGAATCTGGGCTGTGCTGTCTGTGGCCTGCTGCTCGCTGTGCGGCGGCGGAGGCGGCATGGGCGGCGGGCCGTACTGCGTGAACCAGATGAAGGCCAGCAGGTGCGCGAGCAGAATCGCCAGCAGCGCACCGCCGAACAGACGGGCGAACAGCGTATCGGCCGAACGGATCAAGCCAGTTCCCGCGCGTCGAACAGATAGCCTTCACCGCGTACCGTTTTGATCAGCTGCGGATTTTTCCGATCGTCGCCCAGCTTCTGGCGCAGTCGCGAGACCAGCAAATCAATGCTGCGGTCGAAGGCCTCGATGGAGCGGCCCCGGGCGGCGTCCAGCAGCTGTTCGCGGCTCAGCACCCGATGCGGACGTTCGAGAAACACCCGCAGCAGGCGGAATTCAGCGTTGGACAATGGCACCACGAGGCCGTCAGCCGCGACCAGTTGGCGTAGCACGCTGTTCAGGCGCCAGGCGTCGAAGCGGATCATGGTTCGCGGTTCACTGCGGTCATCGCGCACGCGGCGCAGCACGGTCTGAATCCGCGCCACCAGCTCACGCGGCTCGAACGGCTTGGCCATGTAATCGTCAGCACCCAGCTCCAGACCGATGATCCGGTCGGTGGGCTCGCAGCGTGCGGTGAGCATGAGGATCGGGATGTCCGAGGTGCTGCGCAACCAGCGGCACAGCGACAACCCGTCTTCGCCCGGCAGCATCAGGTCCAGCACCACCACGTCGAAGGACTGCTCGCTCAGCGCCTGGCGCATTTGCGTGCCGTCGGTGACGCCCGTGGCGTGAATATTGAAGCGCGTCAGGTAATCGCATAACAGTTCGCGGATGGCCACATCGTCGTCGACGATCAGGGCCCGGGTATTCCAGCGCTGTTCGGTCGACGCGCCCTCGGTACTGCCAGTGGGAAATGCTTGCATGCTGCGATTGCCGCCTGATGATGCCGCCATCACTGGCCGCTGTTGAAGATCAACGCTCCCGGCATGCTACTTCGCCGGGAGGCGCGGCGGAAGGGTGGCGGTGGCGATTGTCCCGGGCATGTCATGAATGTATCGGGTTCGATACATGAATGGCGTCGGTCAGGGAAGCGTTGCGCTCTCGCAACCTAGCTCTTCTGGCAGTATCCGCGACCCGGGCAGCGGCGTTAAATGATGATTGCATGGACGCACAACTGCAGCGCTGCGGGTATCGGGCCTGCATTGGGGTTGCTTACAAGGAGAACGCATCGATGACCGCACCCAGACTACATATGACTGCCGAGCAAGCGCGGCAGGCCAATCGACAAAGACGGCTTGAAAGGGCCCGACAGGATCCTGATCCGACACTGGAGCCTCCCGAAGGCGATGACATGCTGCAGCCCATTGCCGGCGATCCCCGATACCTCTGGCCCCGGACGGTGTGGGGGCAACCGGTGACGATCCGCGTGCCCGCTTCCGTTGACCTGGTGGGCAACGTCGGAGAGACGCTGACGTTCAGGCTGGGCACGGATGTCCTGGAAACCCGCACGGTGATTGATCCGGACAATGACCCCAGTGAACGGGAGTATGTCGTCAGTGCCGATCTGTTCGCTGAAGAAGGAGAGCAGTTGTTCAATTATCTGCACCGCAATCTCATGGGAAATGAGTACCTCTCCTTCCCACTTCCTTTGTACGTCGACCATACCCCTCCGAACAACAATCTGATTGGCGACGCTCCGGGGCTGCCTCAGGACATTCTCGACACTGGCCTGACGCTAGCTTATCTCGACGCTCATGCCTCGGTCGATGTCACGGTGCCGCGTACCAGCGACATCGTTGCGGGTGATCAGATCATGGTGTACTGGGGACGGTTCGGCGACGCGGGCAGACAGGAACCGACCGTGCCGGTCGCTACCATCACGCTCACACAGGCGCAGGCCGCACCGGGCGCTCCGGCCCCGGTAATCGGCATCCCCTCAGACACAGTCAAGACGCTGCAGGACGGCCAGGTCCGGATTCTCTATCGCTATATCGACCGCACCGGCAATCTGGGCCAGCCGTCGCAGTGGACAGAGATCTTCGTTGATCTCGACCCGCTGCCTGAGAACCTTGCGACACCTGAAGTGCCGCTGGCCGATGACGACGGCCTGATCGACCGGGCCGACTCGCGCGAAGGCGTGCAGGTGGTGATTCCCGCTCCGGGCTACGGCAATCAGCAGCCCTCCAGGGACAAGATCGAAGTGATCTGGGAGGGCAGCGCTATCCAGCCAGTGGCCGTGTCGGCATTCCCCATGGAAATTGCCGTCGACTGGAAGACCCTGTCCGCAGGCGGTGCCCTGACCAGACGCTCGTTCAAAGTGAGCTACAACGTAGTGCGCGGACCGGCGCGAACTTCGTCTCCGGAAATCGATGTCACGGTAGATTTCACCGTCGCGGGTATCGATCCGGACCCCGACCCCGATCCGACAGGTCCCGACCCTATCAATGACAAATTGCCCAAGGTGGTCGTCAAGAGCCAGGAGACCCCGCCTGTTGACAATGTGCTCGGGCCGGCCGACAAGGGCAAGGATGCAATCGCACAGATACCGTCAAATCCGGTAGTCGCTACCCAAACGTTGCGGTTGTACTGGGGATACCTGAAGCCCCATGTAGCCGAAGTGACCATCACCACCGAGCCGCCAGGCGATCCGATCAACTTCACAGTGCCTTGGCGCATCCCGCCAGTAACAGGCGTCATTGTTGCCCTGGCCATAAATCCGCTCATACAGACCTGCCATCCCGGTGATACCGTCGAGCTGGCGGCAGGCGGGCTGACTGCCGGGAGCTTGAGCTGGTCGCTGGTCA
>JARDZH010000145.1 GCA_029240955.1 Pseudomonas sp.
GTCAGGCAGCAATTGCCGATCCTGCCAGCGACCGCCGCGCTGCATCATCAGCCCGATGCGCGCCAGATCCCGTGCGGTCATGTAGAGGTAGGACGATCCCACGAACGTCCCGGAGGCGTCCGTTTCCCAGACGGCACTCCTGATCCCGAGCGGATCGAACAGCGCTGTCCAAGGATAGTCCGGATAGGCCGCGGCGCCGACCATGGTGTTCATGGCGGCGGCCAATACGTTGCTGTCTCCGCTCGAATAGCGATACGCCATGCCCGGCGGTGCGTAAGCGGCGTGCGCTGCGACGAAGCTCGCCATGTCGGTACGGCCACGGGTGTAGAGCATCGCCACGACAGACGAGTTGAGCGGCGCGTATTCGTAGTCTTCCTGCCAGTCGAGCCCGGACGTCCAGGTCAGCAAGTCTCTGATTCGAATATCCGGATGTTTCTGGAAGGGGCCGTAGAATTTTGCGGCCGGATCATCCAGTTGAAAGCGACCTTCGGCGAACGCCACGCCCAACACAGTTGCCAGCACGCTTTTGCTGATCGACCAGGTGAGATGCGCGGTGTCTGCCGTGGTCGGCCCGGCGTAGCGTTCATAAAGTATTTCGCCGTCGCGAATGATGAGCAGCGCGTCGGTGCGCACACCTGCGCGGGTCTCGTCATCGCGGGCCGGAAACGCGTACGCCTCAAGCGCTTCCAGCTCAATCGTGGGCGGCACTGAACGCACCATCCATTGCTCGCCCGGCCAGTTTTCAGCGATGGCGTTATGGGCGGTGGCGGCCAGGCAGGACAACAAACACAGGCGGGCAAATCGAAGCAGCATGTGAGGTTCTCACTGAGCAATCGGCAGACGGTAACAGCGGTTCGTGACAAATCACGGTTGCCTGGTCGGCAAAAGTGTTTCGGATCGGAGGGCCGTCAGGCACACCCCGTTATCGTTCGTCGCGGGTAAACGCGCGCTTACAAGCGTCCGGCTGTAGGAGCGCGCTTGCCCGCGACATAGCCAACGCGATCTGTCAGGTACACCGCGTATCGGCTGTCGCTCCCGCCCACAGTGACCGCGTGCGCCAGAAATATCGTGCGCGCCGCAGATCCGCCCCGGTCACACAACCATCACCAAAGCTTCATGGTCATGACACGGCATCTCCCTAGCCTGCAACTACAGCAAAGCGCTTGGACCACTCAGTCGACCGGCCAGCCATGCAACGCTGGCTCAGGAGAGTTCGTATGACCCAGATCGCCCGCATTCGTGACAACACTTCCGAACGTCGTCTTCAAGCCGAGCGTCTTGTCGGTGCGAGCGCTGTGCAGGAAGCACAGGCTTTGCGTTTCAGCGTTTTCAGCGAAGAGTTCGATGCCCGTCTCAACGGCGCAGAACTGGGTCTGGACATGGACGACTACGACCTGCACTGCTCGCACATCGGCGTCCGCGATCTGAATACCGGCCGGCTGGTCGCCACCACCCGCCTGCTGGACCACCATGCGGCGAAGAATCTGGGCCGTTTCTACAGCGAAGAAGAATTCAGCCTGCACGGCCTGGGTCATCTGCAGGGTCCGATTCTGGAACTCGGCCGTACCTGCGTCGACCCCGCGTACCGCAACGGCGGCACAATCGCGGTACTGTGGAGCGAACTGGCCGAAGTGCTCAACGAAGGCGGCTACAGCTACCTGATGGGTTGCGCCAGTATCCCGATGCAGGACGGCGGGATTCAGGCTCACGCGATCATGCAGCGTCTGCGCGACCGTTATCTGTGCAACGAGCACTTGCGCGCCGAACCGAAGAATCCGCTGCCGCAGCTGGATATTCCGGGCAACGTGATCTGTGAAATGCCGCCATTGCTCAAAGCCTACATGCGCCTTGGCGCTAAAATCTGCGGCGAACCCTGCTGGGACCAAGACTTCCAGGTCGCCGACGTCTTCATCCTGCTCAAGCGTGACGAGCTCTGCCCGCGTTACGCCCGCCACTTCAAGGCTGCGGTGTGATGAATCGGCTGCGCGGCTACGCGCGGGTTGTCCGGGTACTGCTGGTGGTTGCGCTCGGCCTGATCATCGCGGGCGCTTTCGCGGTGCTTGAGCGTCTGAAAGTCGGCAGTTCGATGCAGCGCCGCCAGCGCTGGAGCCGCTGGTTCATGGCGCGTCTGAGCAATGCCCTGCCCTTTCGCGTGACGGTCAGCGGTCGACTGCCAACCCGGCCGATGCTCTGGGTCGCCAACCATGTGTCCTGGACGGACATTGCCCTGCTGGGCATGCTCGCGCCGCTGTCGTTTCTGTCCAAGGCCGAGGTTCGCACCTGGCCCGTCGCAGGCTGGCTGGCGCTCAAGGCCGGCACGCTGTTCATCCGCCGCGGCTCGGGCGACAGCCGTCTTCTGCAGAAACAGATGAGCAGCCACTTGCAACAGGGCAATGCGCTGATGATCTTTCCGGAAGGCACCACCACGGACGGCCGCAATCTCCGTACTTTTCATGGCCGTCTGCTGTCCAGCGCCATCGAGGCGCAAGTCGAACTTCAGCCGGTGGCCATCGCTTATACCCGAAACGGCAAGCCGGACCCGATCGCACCTTTTATCGGTGACGACGATCTGCTGTCCCACTTGCGCCGCCTGTTCGCCAATGAGCAAAGCGACGTCCACATCCATCTGCTGGCACCTATCCCCACCGCCGGTCAGGAGCGCGCCGCTCTGGCGTATCAGGCGCAGCAAGCGGTCAGATTCGCGTTGTTTGGCGTTGAGGATCAGCCTGCCGATGCAGTGTCGCGCCCGGCCAAGGCTGCTTGAGCGTACGCCTGAAGAATCGGGTAAAACTCGTCGAAGTCATCACTCAACGGCTGGTAAAGCGCACGCAGTTGCTGCATGCCGCCCGCCAGTCCGTCCGGCCGGGTCAGGCGCCGGGAAATACCGGCCAGCACTTGTTCCAGTACGTCGAAATCCCGATAGGAACCCAGCCAGTCATGCGCCGCCATGTGTGGCGCGACCTGGGCCAGCCTTCCCGGCAGCTCCGGCTCGGCCAGCAGCACGTCGTAGAACCTCCGGGTGAAGGTGTCCAGCGGCACATCCGCATGCAGATGCCAGTCCCGCGCCAGGCAGTGATCGAAAAAAACGTCGAGCATGATGCCAGCGTAGCGACGCTGCTCGGCGGGAAATCTGGCCAGGGAACGCAGGATCAGCGGATGACTGTCGGTGAATGAATCGATGCTGCGGTGCAGCCGAATCGACGCTTCGAGTTCGGGTGTGAAACGGCCGGCCAGCAAACCCTTCACGAAATCACCGTAAAGGCTGCCCAGCAGTTGCGCGGGCCGTTGCCCGCCGAGGTGCAGATGCGCGAGGTAGTTCATGCAGCAGAGCCTACGCCGTTTTCAGCGCGCAGGCCAATATCGTTATAACCCGATATAGCGATTCAACAGGCGCTAAGCACCTATTCGTATTTGTATATCGCGAAATACAAATATAAAGTTCGGTCTATCGCGATATACCGCTACACCACTGTAGAGAACGACATGACCATCGACCTCGACGAAATCATGAAAGCCCTGGCTCACCCCGTGCGCCGCGAAATCCTGACCTGGCTCAAGGACCCGCGCGCGTCCTTCCCTTCACAGGAACATGCCATCGAGCACGGCGTCTGCGCCGGCCAGATCGACCAGCGCGCAGGATTGTCCCAGTCCACCGTGTCGGCGCATCTGGCCACGCTGCAACGCGTCGGCCTGATCACCAGCAAGAAGGTGGGCCAGTGGCATTTTTTCAGGCGCAACGAAGACGTCATTCAGGCCTTCGTCGAGGCCCTGGTCGAAGAATTGAACAACCCGTCCTGATTCTGCTTCAAGGAGATTTTTGTGCCCCTTTCGCTACTCATCCTGGCCCTGAGCGCCTTCGCCATCGGCACGACCGAGTTCGTCATCATGGGCCTGCTGCCTGATGTTGCCGCCGATCTCGGTGTGTCGATTCCGGGTGCCGGCTGGCTGGTGACCGGCTACGCGCTGGGTGTCGCCATCGGCGCGCCGTTCATGGCGATGGCCACAGCCCGCCTGCCTCGCAAGGCAGCGCTGGTGACGCTGATGGGCATTTTCATCGTCGGCAATCTGCTGTGCGCGCTGGCCAGCGATTACGACGTGCTGATGTTCGCCCGCGTGGTCACGGCGCTGTGTCACGGTGCGTTCTTCGGTATCGGCTCGGTCGTGGCGGCCGGTCTGGTTCCGGCCAATCGGCGTGCTTCTGCTGTCGCACTGATGTTCACCGGCCTCACGCTGGCGAACGTACTGGGTGTGCCGCTTGGCACCGCGCTGGGTCAATACGCCGGCTGGCGTTCAACGTTCTGGGCGGTCACCGTGATCGGCGTCATTGCGCTGCTCGGCCTGATCCGCTTCCTGCCCACTAACCGAGACGAAGAAAAGCTCGATATGCGCGCCGAACTGGCCTCGCTGAAGGGTGCCGGCATCTGGCTGTCACTCACCATGACCGCGCTGTTCTCCGCCTCGATGTTCACACTGTTCACCTACGTCGCGCCGCTGCTCGGCGAGGTCACCGGCGTCTCGCCGCGTGGCGTGACCTGGACGCTGCTGCTGATCGGGCTGGGCCTGACGCTGGGCAACGTGGTGGGCGGCAAGATGGCGGACCGCCGTGTCTCCTCGACGCTGATTGGCGTGTTCGTTTCGATGGCCGTCGTGTCCACGGCACTGAGCTGGACCAGCGCTGCGCTGATTCCAACTGAAATCACCTTGTTCCTTTGGGCAATGGCCGCCTTTGCCGCGGTGCCTGCGTTGCAAATCAACGTCGTCACTTTCGGCAAGGCCGCGCCCAACCTGGTTTCCACACTCAACATCGGCGCCTTCAACGTCGGCAACGCGCTGGGAGCGTGGGTCGGCGGCAGCGTCATCGCTCACGGCCTCGGCCTGACCAGTGTGCCGTTGGCGGCCGCTGCGCTGGCGGTGCTGGCGCTGGTGGTCACCCTGATTACTTTCCGTCAGACCGGTGACCCGGATCTGGCCCCCGCTACCAACTGATCATTCAAGAGGGTTCGACGCATGACCACTATCTTTGACCCGATCACCGTGGGCGATCTGGAACTGCCCAACCGCATCATCATGGCACCGCTGACGCGCTGCCGTACCGACGAAGGCCGCGTGCCCAACGCGATGATGGCCGAGTACTACGTGCAGCGCGCTTCGGCTGGCCTGATTCTCAGCGAAGCGACCTCGGTGACGCCGATGGGCGTCGGTTATCCGAACACACCGGGTATCTGGTCCAACGATCAGGTGCGCGGCTGGAGCAATATCACCAAGGCCATTCACGGCGCTGGCGGCCGCATCATGCTGCAGTTGTGGCACGTGGGCCGCATCTCCCACCCGTCCTATCTGGACGGCGAAACGCCGGTAGCGCCGAGTGCGGTCAAGCCTGAAGGCCACGTGAGCCTGGTGCGTCCGATCACAGGTTTCGATACGCCCCGCGCGCTGGAACTGGCTGAAATCGGTGACGTGGTCGAGGCCTATCGTGTTGGCGCGGAAAACGCCAAGGCGGCGGGTTTCGATGGTGTGGAGATTCACGGCGCCAACGGCTACTTGCTCGACCAGTTCCTGCAGAGCAGCACCAACCAGCGCACCGATCAGTATGGCGGCTCGGTGGAAAACCGTGCGCGTCTGCTGCTGGAAGTGACCGACGCGGCTATCGACGTCTGGGGTGCGGGCCGTGTTGGCGTGCACCTGTCGCCGCGTGCTGACTTGCACGACATGGGCGATGACAACCTGTTGGAAACCTTCAGCTACGTGGCTCGTGAACTGGGCAAGCGCGGCGTTGCGTTCATCTGCGCCCGCGAGCGGGATGCGGACGACAGCATCGGGCCGGTGCTGAAAAAGGAATTCGGCGGCGTGTACATCGCCAACGAGAAGTTCACCAAGGACAGCGCCAACGCGTGGCTGGCCGAAGGCAAGGCCGATGCGGTCGCGTTTGGTGTGCCTTACATCGCCAACCCGGATCTGCCAGAGCGTCTGGCCAATGATGCGCCGCTGAACGAGCCGCACCCGGAAACGTTCTATGCCAAGGGACCGGTCGGGTATATCGACTATCCGCGGATGTAAGCACTGCCGACGG
>JARDZH010000146.1 GCA_029240955.1 Pseudomonas sp.
AGGCGCTCGTAAATTCGGCGGGCGCCGAACGACAGCGCCGAGGAACGGGCATCGTAGCTCGGCTGCCAGGTTTCGCCGGGGGCGAAGGGCTCGATCAACACGATCTTCCAGCCGCGCGCCTTCGCGCCCGCCTGTAGGGACAAGGCAAGACTGGCACCCACCAGTCCGCCGCCGATAATGGCGATATTGAAGCGACTCATGCTGCCTGTTCTCGTGCGGCGGCCATCAGGGCCTCGATTTCAGCGACCGTCTTGGGAACGCCCGTCGACAGGATCTCGCACCCTTGGCGGGTCACGACCACGTCATCTTCGATTCGCACACCGATACCTCGCCATTTTTTCGCGACATTACGATCGTCCGGAGCAATATAAATCCCCGGTTCCACTGTAAGGGCCATGCCGGCCTCCAGCACTCGCCATTCGCCACCGACTTTGTAATCACCCACGTCGTGCACGTCCATGCCAAGCCAATGACCGGCGCGGTGCATATAGAACGGTTTGTACGCTTCGTCCGCGATCAGCTGTTCCACGTCGCCCTGCAACAGCCCGAGTTCCACAAGGCCTGCGGTTATAACCTGGACCGTCGCCTCATGAGCCTGGTTCCAGTGCTTGCCTGGGGCGATAGCGGCAAAAGCGGCCTGCTGCGCCTTGAGGACCAGTTCGTAGATTGCCTTTTGTTCCGGCGAGAACCGGCCACTCACCGGAAAAGTCCGCGTAATGTCGCTGGCATAGCAATCGATTTCGCAGCCGGCGTCGATCAGCACCAGATCGCCGTCTTTGAGCTGCGCGTCGTTTTCCTGGTAATGCAGGATGCAGGTATTACGACCGGAAGCGACGATGGAACCGTAGGCCGGCATCTTCGCGCCGCCCTTGCGAAACTCGTAATCGAGCTCGGCTTCCAGACTGAATTCATGCAACCCGGCGCGGCTCGCCTGCATGGCACGGACATGGGCGCGGGCCGAAATCTGCGCGGCTTCACGCATCACCTTTACTTCCGCCGCCGATTTATACAGGCGCATGTCGTGCAGCAGATGATCCAGCGCAACGAACTCATTGGGCGGCTGGGCGCCAAGATGCGCCTTGGAGCGAATCACGTTGATCCACTCCATCAGATGCCGGTCGAACTCCGGGTTGCTGCCCATTGCCGAATACACCCGGTCCCGGCCTTCGATAAGACCCGGCAGAATGTCGTCGATATCGTTGATGGGGAATGCATCGTCGGCGCCGTAGTCACGAATCGCGCCTTCCTGGCCCGCGCGCAGGCCGTCCCACAACTCGCGCTCGGCATTGCGCTCGCGGCAGAACAGCACGTACTCGCCGTGCTCGCGTCCCGGAATCAGTACGGCCACGGCTTCCGGTTCCGGAAACCCGCTGATGTACTGAAAATCGCTGTCCTGGCGGTACACGTGCTCGACATCCCGATTGCGAATCGCAACAGCCGCCGCCGGAAGAACGGCAATGCTGTTGGGCTCCATCTGGGCCATCAAAGCTTTGCGTCGCCGGGCGTATTCTGACTTCGGGATGCGGATCATGAGCGCAGGGATTTCCTCGTGGGATGCGTCGGCCGGGACGCTGATGCACCCGGCCGACAGGCGATGAATGTCAGTGCAGGGAAGGCTTGGGCTGCGGCGCTTCTGGTTTGTTGAATTCGGTGAACAGCAGCAGAGGTGCGACGCGCAGGTATTCCATCACTTCCATGTAATCGGATTCGCCATCTTCGGACTCTTCAAGGGCATCCTGCACTTGAGCGATCGCCGCCAGATCCTGAAGAACTTCGGTCGCTTCGATGCTGAGTACCTTGTCGCCGGCTGCCAGGCCAAAGCCCGACAGGAAACCCTGGCACCACTGGCCCAGCGCAGCCGCGCGGTCGGTCAGCGGCTCATCGTCGCCCGGCAGCAACAGCACGACGGTCATGTCGTCGCTGGTGAGTTCGCCTTTGACCATTTCCTGCAGGCCGATCAGTGCCTGACGGACATTGTCCTGCGGCTCGGTTTCCAGCAGCACCGAGGCGTCGGCGAACCAGCCTTCGTTGTCGAAGCCGGCACCGGCGCAGCTACGGCCCAGCAACAGGCCATGAAGCTCGGCAGGTGAAACGGGGTGCCCGCCGCTCGTGAGCAGGGTGGCAAATGCTTTGTACGGGGAGTTCTGAATGGGCATGGGCAGCTAGTCGCCAAACGGCGCAATGTCTAGAATGAAGGCCTTGTATCCTAGACTATCCGCGCGACAAGATCACCAAGGCGGCGGTCGGAGGCTGTAGCGTAAGGTGGCTCCTCTGCCATTCATCCGAAAGTATTCAGTGGAAAACAATGGACGACACCGATCTGCAGGCGCTGATGAACCGGTTGGAGTTGCTGTTAAAGCACACCGAGCAACTTAAAAGCCAAAACGCACTCCTATTAGCTCAGGAAAAATCCTGGCGCGAGGAACGCGCCCACCTCATTGAAAAGAACGAAATCGCCCGGCAAAAGGTCGAGACCATGATTTCGCGCCTTAAAGCCCTGGAGCAAGACTCATGAGCAATGGCAACAGCGTCACCGTTCAGATCCTCGACAAGGAATACTCGATCATCTGCCCTCAGGAAGAGCGCACCAATCTGGTCAGCGCAGCTCGCTACCTCGACGGCAAGATGCGTGAAATCCGCAGCAGCGGCAAAGTCATAGGCGCCGACCGCATCGCGGTGATGGCAGCGCTGAACATCACTCACGACTTGCTCCACAAGCAGAATCTGCCTGACATACAGACCAGCGGATCGACCCGTGAACAGGTCCGGGAGCTGCTGGAAAAAGTCGATCTGGAACTGGCAACCGACGTGCCCGGCACACCGGATTCACCTCGGAGCTGATTATTTCCGGTCATTTCGGTATACTTGCGCCGCTCCCTGGAGTGCTTGCCAGTCGGTCATGTCCCTGAGCCGATACGCACAACCACGGGGGTTGCACGTTGGGGTCGGTGTGCATGTCCGCTCGACGGAAAGCCTGAAGACCTCCTGCAATCTCCACCTTGAACTTTCGGGTTCAAGGGCTACACCGACAGCGGTTCGTCGGGGAGTCCATATTCAAAGCGTTGCCGGGTCATCGTCCGGCAATGACGATCCAGCCAGGATGCTGCTCATGGATCACGCCTGCATGACTTTTTGCTCATGACCAGCGCCCCGCCCCTCACTCGTGCTCAACTGCGTCGCAAGCTTCGCGTCGCGCGTCGGGCATTGAGCCCCGGCCAGCAACGCGCCGCCGCGCGCGGCCTGTATCGCCAGCTTGCACAGCATCCGCTTTTTCGTCGGGCCCGCCATGTTTCGCTGTACCTGCCCATGGACGGCGAAATTGATCCACGACCGCTGCTACGCGCTGCTCAACGCCGGGGCAAGGCCACTTACCTGCCTGTTCTCAACGCCTGGCCGCGAACCCGCATGGTGTTCCAGCGCGTCCTGCCAAATGAAAAATTTCGGCCCAATCGCTTTCGCATCCCTGAACCGCGTTTCAATCACGCGAGGCAGCGCAGAATCTGGGCGCTGGACCTGGTGCTGATGCCGTTGGTGGGGTTCGACGATGAAGGTGGGCGGCTGGGAATGGGCGGCGGTTTCTACGACCGAAGCCTTGCGTATCGCTCGCGTCGCAAATCCTGGAAGAAACCGCTGCTGCTGGGGCTGGCGCACGAATGCCAGAAGGTCGAGCGACTGGCTCAGGCCAGTTGGGATGTGCCACTTGCAGGCACGGTATCGGACAAGCGCTGGTACCTGTCCTGAACGATGGATGATCGTGTACAGACACGATCATCCTGAGGCATCAATGACGCCCCGGCACCTTTTGCTGCTGCTGAACGATTTCGACAGGCGCATCGGCCTTCGTCGACCACAGACTCTGCGCATAACCGGTCGTCACGACACCCAAGCCAAACAGAATAACCAAAGTCCAAAGTAAATCTGGCTTGCGTTTCATCGATTGCCCTCCTGCGGCAAATCAATACGGTGGCGACATCAGTCATAGCGCCGAACAGCACGGGGGTGCTTAAAATGGCGGCATTTTGCGACAACGTGAACCAGTACGCAAATCTTGGCGCCAACCAACCGTCGGTTTGTCATAAAAGTCTCGACAAACCCTTTTTTCAATATTTCCGGAGCCCCAGCAATGGCCTATTGGCTGATGAAATCCGAGCCCGACGAGTTCTCGATCAGCGACCTGAAACGCCTTGGCAATTCTCGCTGGGACGGCGTTCGTAATTACCAGGCGCGCAACTTTCTACGCGAAATGGCAGTAGGCGACGCGTTCTTTTTCTACCATTCCAGCTGTCCTGAACCGGGCATCGCCGGGATCGGAAAAATCAGCAAGGCCGCTTATCCGGACCCGACCGCGCTGGATCCGCAAAGCCACTATCACGACGCGAAAGCGAGCCCCGAAAAAAATCTTTGGAGCGCCATCGATGTGGCATTCGTAGAGAAATTCGGCAAGGTTCTGAGCCTGGGCTATCTCAAACAGCAAGCCGCCCTGGAACAGTTATCACTGGTGCAGAAAGGCAGCCGGCTTTCGGTCATGCCGGTGACCGCTGAGCAATGGGCCGCGATCCTGGCACTGCGATGATTCGGCGTTATTGAACGATGAAGTTGTTGAACAGCAGGTCCTCGACGACCGGCTTGCCTTCTTCAGTGTTCATGACCTGCTGAACCTGCTTGAGCGCTTCCTGGCGAATCTTTTCCTTCGCTTCGGCAGTGCTCATGGTTTCAACGGTCTGCTGAGTGAACAACGCAACCAGCTGGTTACGGATCAGCGGGTCATTGCGTTTCACGGCCGCTTCGGCGTCCGCACCGGTTACGCGCAGGGCGATGTCGGCTTTGTAAACGCGCAGCTTCGGGCCGCCGTCCAGCGCGTAGTTACCCACGAACGGAGGCGTGAGCGAAACGTAGGCCACTTTGGGCGGGCCTTCCTCTTTTGCCTCTTCGGCCAGCGCAACGGCGGGCAGCGACAAGGCCAACAACATCAGAATCCACGCTTTCACAATTCACTCCTTCAATACGTACGACGCATAGCTTAGCGCTTATGGGCATTCATCAGGCGGGGGCATGCTGATTGACCCGCCTACCTACATAACCGACTTTATCGGCCACTCTTGAAAAAGGAATAGCCCATTGAAAGCCGTCCTTTGCAAAGCGTTGGGTCGCGCCAGTGGCCTGGTGCTGGAAGACATTGCCAATCCCATCGTCAAAAGCAACGAAATCCTGCTCGACGTGCATGCAGCCGGGGTCAACTTTCCGGACACCCTGATCATCGAAGGCAAATACCAGTTCAAGCCGCCCTTTCCGTTTTCACCGGGCGGCGAAGCGGCTGGCGTCGTCGCCGCGGTCGGGGAGAAAGTCCATTCTTTCAAGCCGGGTGACCGCGTCATGGCGCTGACCGGCTGGGGCAGCTTCGCCGAACAGGTTGCGGTGCCGAGCTACAACACGCTGCCCATCCCACCGAAGATGGACTTCAACACTGCGGCTGCTTTCAGCATGACTTACGGCACCGCCATGCATGCCCTCAAGCAACGCGCCAATCTGCAGCCCGGCGAAACCCTGCTGGTGCTGGGCGCATCTGGCGGAGTCGGCCTTGCAGCGGTGGAGATTGGCAAAGCCATGGGCGCTCGCGTAATCGCTGCAGCCAGCTCCAGAGAAAAGCTGGAAGTCGCAAGCGCTGCAGGTGCCGACGAACTCGTCGATTACAGTGAAGCGAGCCTGAAAGACGAACTCAAACGCCTCACCAACGGCGACGGCGCTGATGTGATCTTCGACCCGGTGGGCGGCGACCTCTTCGACCAGGCCATGCGCGCCATCGCCTGGAACGGCCGCTTGCTGGTCATCGGCTTCGCCAGCGGACGCATACCCGAACTCCCCGCCAACATCGCGCTGCTCAAAGGCGCTTCAGTGGTCGGCGTGTTCTGGGGCTCTTTCGCTCAACGCCAACCTGAAGACAACACTGCGAACTTCGCCCAGCTGTTTGCCTGGTTCGAGGAGGGGCTGATCAAGCCATTGGTGTCGATGACGTATCCGCTGGAACTGGCTGGGGAGGCGATTGAGTCGTTGAGGGCGAGGAC
>JARDZH010000147.1 GCA_029240955.1 Pseudomonas sp.
TATGGCTTGGAATGAGCCGGGTGGCAACTCGAATAATCAAGATCCCTGGGGTGGCAAACGCCGAGGCGGCGACCGCAAGGGACCACCTGATCTCGACGAGGCCTTCCGTAAGCTGCAGGAAAGCCTGAATGGGTTGTTCGGCGGCGGTAAAAGACGCAGTGGGGACGGGAGTGGCGGCAGTTCGGGCAAGGGCGGCGGTTTTGGCCTGCTCGGCATCGGTCTGGTCGTACTCGTTGCGTTCTGGCTGTACAGCGCTATCTACGTTGTCGATGAACAGGAACAGGCAGTCGTCCTGCGTTTCGGTCAGTACTACGAAACCGTCGGTCCGGGCCTGAATATCTATTTCCCGCCGTTCGATCGCAAGTACATGGAAAACGTCACTCGCGAACGTGCCTACAGCAAACAAGGCCAGATGCTGACCGAAGACGAAAACATCGTCGAGGTTCCGCTGACCGTGCAGTACAAGATCAGCAATCTTCAGGACTTCGTACTGAACGTCGACCAGCCTGAGATCAGCCTGCAGCACGCCACTGAAAGTGCGTTGCGCCATGTCGTGGGCTCCACGGCGATGGATCAGGTGCTGACCGAAGGCCGTGAGTTGATGGCCAGCGAGATCAAGGAGCGCCTGCAGCGTTTCCTCGATACCTATCGTACCGGTATCACTGTTACACAGGTCAACGTACAGAGCGCTGCTGCACCGCGTGAAGTTCAGGAAGCCTTCGACGACGTGATCCGTGCGCGTGAAGACGAGCAACGTGCCCGCAACCAGGCCGAGAGCTACGCCAACGGCGTGATTCCGGAAGCGCGCGGTCAGGCTCAGCGCATCATCGAAGACGCCAACGGCTATCGCGATGAAGTGGTCTCCCGCGCCAAGGGTGAAGCTGATCGTTTCACCAAGCTGGTCGCCGAGTACCGCAAGGCACCTGAAGTCACCCGCGAGCGTCTGTATCTGGACACCATGCAGGAAGTCTTCAGCAATACCAGCAAGGTGCTCGTGACCGGTGACAAAGGTCAGAACAACCTGCTTTACCTGCCGCTCGACAAAATGATCGAAGGCAGTCGCAGCGGTGCTTCGAGCACCTCGGTTACCGGTGGTTCATCCTCGACTGGCGCTGATGCTGGCGCGCGCGCGACCGATACCCCGCAGCGCGATGTACGTACCCGGGAGAGTCGCTGATGAGCAATAAATCACTGATCACCCTTATTGTCGGCATCGTGCTGGCCGTGGTCGCCTGGAACAGCTTCTACATCGTGTCCCAGACCGAACGTGCGGTTCTGCTGCAATTCGGTCGCGTGGTTCAGGCCGATGTACAGCCAGGTCTTCATGTGAAGGTTCCTTACGTCAACCAGGTGCGCAAGTTCGACGGCCGCCTGCTGACGCTGGATGCGCCGACTCAGCGTTTCCTGACGCTGGAAAAGAAAGCGGTCATGGTCGACGCCTACGCCAAGTGGCGTGTGAAGGACGCTGAGCGTTTCTACACCGCAACCTCCGGCCTCAAGCAGATCGCCGATGAGCGTCTGTCGCGTCGTCTGGAATCGGGCCTGCGTGACCAGTTCGGTAAGCGCACGCTGCATGAAGTCGTGTCGGGTGAGCGCGATGCACTGATGGCGGACATCACCGGTTCGTTGAACCGCATGGCGGAGCGCGAGCTGGGTATCGAAGTCATCGACGTCCGAGTCAAGGCCATCGACCTGCCCAAGGAAGTCAACCGCAGCGTGTTCGAGCGGATGAGTACCGAGCGTGAGCGTGAAGCGCGCGAGCATCGGGCCAAGGGTAACGAGCTTGCCGAGGGTATTCGTGCCGACGCGGATCGTCAGCGTCGCGTGCTGCTGGCCGAAGCCTATCGTGAGTCTGAAGAGACCCGCGGTGACGGTGACGCCCAGGCTGCTGCGATCTACTCCAAGGCTTACGGCCAGGACCAGGAGTTCTACGCGTTCTACCGCAGCCTGCGTGCCTACCGTGAAAGCTTCGCGAACAAGAGCGACGTAATGGTGCTTGATCCAAACAGCGAATTCTTCCGCTATCTGGAAAAAGCCAAGCCGTAATCCATGACCCGCCGGGCGGCAAAACCGCCCGGTGGGGTGATCGTACGGTAAAACGTGTGTATCATGCGGCAGCCGGGAAATTCCCGGCTTTTTTGCGTCTGCACGATTGATTGGCCGCAGCCCGTTGTGGCGGGCGGCAAGATTTTTCGAGGAGAGTGGTCTGCAAGGCCTGTCTCGGGTGTTTGTCGTGCCCGTCATATCGGGGCGACCGCTCTCTGCTTTACTCAAGGCTGGCCTGATGGCTGGCCGCCCGGATCATAGGGGAATGGCGTAATGGCAACGGTTGACCGCTGGCTGCTACCAGATGGCATCGAAGAAGTATTGCCACCAGAAGCGGCGCGTATCGAAGTAGCGCGTCGTCAGGTGTTGGATCTGTTCCAGAGCTGGGGCTATGAGTTCGTCGTCACCCCGCATATCGAATATCTGGAGTCGCTGCTGACCGGCGCGGGTTCGGATCTGGATCTGCGCACCTTCAAGGTAATCGATCCTCAGTCGGGTCGGCAGATGGGTTTTCGCGCCGACATCACCCCGCAGGTTGCCCGTATCGATGCGCACACCCTCAAGCGTGAAGGCCCAAGCCGTCTGTGCTACGCAGGCAGCGTTCTGCATGCCTTGCCGCGTGCACTGTCGACCTCGCGCAGCCCGATCCAGTTGGGCGCCGAGCTGTACGGCGACGCAAGCCCCAGCAGCGATGTAGAAGTCATCAGCCTGATGCTGGCCATGCTGCAACTGGCCGACGTGCCGGATGTGCACATGGACCTGGGTCACGTCGGCATCTACCGTGGTCTGGCGCGTGCCGCCGGCCTGTCGGGCGAAGTCGAGCAACAGCTGTTCGACGCCCTGCAGCGCAAGGCGATCGATGAAGTGGTTGCCCTGACCGAAGGTCTGCCGGCCGATCTGTCCGGCATGCTGCGCGCGCTGGTCGACCTGTGCGGCGGCCGTGAGGTGCTGACCGCAGCACGCGATCGTCTGGCAGGGGCGCCGGCGCCGGTGCTGGCGGCGCTGGACGATCTGCTGACCATCGCCGATCGCCTGACCGCCCGCTTCCCGCAGCTGCCGCTGTACTTCGATCTCGGCGAGCTGCGCGGTTACCACTACCATACGGGTGTGGTGTTCGCAGTGTTCGTACCGGGGATGGGGCAATCCATCGCCCAGGGCGGTCGTTACGACGACATCGGCGCCGACTTCGGTCGTGCGCGGCCGGCAACCGGCTTTTCCACTGACCTGAAAACCCTGGTAACGCTGGGGCGGGCAGAAATCGAACTACCGACTGGTGGCATCTGGATGCCGGACAGTACGGATGCGGCACTCTGGCAGCAGGTCTGCCAGTTGCGCAGCGAAGGTCAGCGTGTTGTCCAGGCATTGCCGGGGCAACAGGTGAGCGCTGCGCGTGAAGCCGACTGTGACCGGCAATTGATTCAGCAGGGCGAGCACTGGCAGGTAATGCCGCTGGCTTCTTGAGTATTCCTGCCGGCCGCCGCCGGCATCCAGTTTGCGTGAATGAGGACAAGTGTTATGGGTAAGAATGTCGTAGTCCTGGGCACCCAGTGGGGTGATGAGGGCAAAGGCAAGATCGTCGATCTGCTGACCGAACATGCCAGCGCTGTAGTTCGCTACCAGGGCGGCCACAACGCCGGTCATACGCTGGTGATCGATGGCGAGAAAACCGTTCTGCACCTGATCCCGTCCGGTGTGCTGCGCGAAGGCGTTCAGTGCCTGATCGGCAACGGTGTGGTCGTTGCACCCGACGCGCTGATGCGCGAAATCACCAAGCTCGAAGAGAAGGGCATTCCGGTGCGCGAGCGTCTGCGCATCAGTCCTTCCTGCCCGCTGATCCTGTCGTATCACGTTGCACTGGATCAGGCGCGTGAAAAGGCTCGTGGCGAGCTGAAGATCGGCACCACCGGCCGTGGTATCGGTCCGGCTTACGAAGACAAGGTCGCTCGTCGCGGTCTGCGTATCGGTGACCTGTTCCACCGCGAGCGTTTCGCCGCCAAGCTCGGCGAGCTGCTCGACTATCACAACTTCGTGCTGGTCAATTACTACAAAGAGCCTGCGATCGACTTCCAGAAGACGCTTGATGAGTGCATGGAATACGCCGAGCTGCTCAAGCCGTTGATGCTCGACGTTACCGCTGCGCTGCATGAACTGCGTCGCGAAAGCAAAGACATCATGTTCGAAGGTGCTCAGGGCTCGCTGCTGGACATCGACCACGGCACCTACCCGTACGTGACCAGCTCCAACACCACGGCCGGTGGCATCGCGACCGGTTCGGGTTTTGGCCCGATGTACCTGGATTACATCCTCGGTATCACCAAGGCTTACACTACTCGCGTGGGTTCGGGTCCGTTCCCGACTGAGCTGTTCGACGATGTCGGTGCATTCCTGGCCAAGCGCGGCCACGAGTTCGGTGCTACTACCGGCCGTGCTCGCCGTTGCGGCTGGTTCGACGCAGTTATCCTGCGCCGCGCTATCGAAATCAACAGCATCTCGGGCCTGTGCCTGACCAAGCTGGACGTGCTCGATGGTCTGGAAACCATCAACATCTGCGTCGGTTACGAAAACGAAGATGGCGCTGTCATCGACGCTCCGACCGACGCTGACAGCTACAACGGCCTGCGTCCGGTCTACGAGCAGATGCCTGGCTGGAGCGAGTCCACCCTGGGTGCCAAGACGCTGGAAGAGCTGCCAGCCAACGCGCGTGCTTACATCAAGCGCGTCGAAGAGCTGGTCGGTGCGCCGATCGACATCATCTCGACCGGTCCGGACCGCAACGAAACCATCGTTCTGCGTCATCCGTTCGGCTGATACGTGATTGCTGTACCGGAAAGGGCCGCTTATGCGGCCCTTTTTTATTGGTCACTGGGTCCGTAGGAGCGCGCTTGCCCGCGATGAGGTAAATACATTCGCAGCAATTGAACCAGCCTTGAATGTATTTTCGCGGGCAACCGCGCTCCTGCATTGGCGGCTTTGCAATCTGGCGGCATGACCCTTGCTATGCAAATGACAGGGAAGTGCCATCATTTTAATGGCGCAACGGGTGGGGGTTTTCCGTGTCAGCTGTGCTCTCTCTTTTACGCAGCCGTCTGCTGCGGCCTGTTTTCATTGCATTGGGCGTCGCCCTTTTGGTGCAAGTGCTGGTGGCGGTTGCTCTTACCCGGAGCACAGTCACGGCGCTGGAAGCCGATCTGGCCAATCGACTCGGGGTAGATTCGCAACATCTGTCCGCAGAGCTGGAAAGCGCGAGTAGCGAAGTGACATCCAGTCTCAATGCACTTTCGGCCAGTACGGGGAAGCGTCTGAGTGTTGGCTTGTCGAGCCGTCTGAAGGACGAGCAGACCCAGCTTCGTGCAACGCTTGAAAAGGACCTGCGGGAATCTGCCAACGATATGGCGGAGCTGCTGGCGGCGGTTGCACCGCGCGCCATGTGGGATAACGACACGCCCACCTTGTCCGAGTTCGCACGACGGGCCCAGCGCAATCCAAATGTCCTGTTCGTGGTCTACGACGATGCGGCGGGCGAGCATCTGACCCGCTACCTGAATCGGGACAGCGCTGCGGTCAAGGCGCTCCTGGCCAAGGGCGAGGGCGAGCGGGCGATGGACAAGGTCCTTGACGCGGCAAAGGGTGATCCATCGGTCTACTACGTCGAGGCCTCCATCAGCCCTAACGGTGTCGAGATCGGTAAGGTTCGTATGGGGGTATCAACAGCTGCTGTAGAGGAAAATCTGACAGCGCTGGACAAGCGTTTCGCGGCCTTGATCGCCAGCGGTGAGCAGTTGGTGTCGGACAGTCTCGCCAGTGCCTCAAAGGACAGCTCCACTGCACTGCGTGCTCGTCTGGAATCCGCGCAAGGTGCGGCAAGTGCCATGGCGAGCAATACCAATGTCGCGGTACAGGACGCCGCGCAAACGTTGCGCTGGCGAATAGGCCTGGGTCTGGCTTTGGTCGGGCTGGGTGTTCTGCTTTTGCTGGCCGTCGTGCTCGGTCGACGAGTCGTCAGCAAG
>JARDZH010000148.1 GCA_029240955.1 Pseudomonas sp.
ACGTCGACGTAGATCGGGTCCAGCTGCTGGATGGTCGCCATTTCAGTGGTCTGACCGCTGGTCACCAGTGCACCTTCGGTCACGCTCGAACGGCCGATGCGGCCGGAGATCGGCGCCAGGACGCGGGTATAGCGAAGGTTGATCTGAGCGGTCTGCAGTGCGGATTGAGCTTCCTGAGTGGAGGCCAGTGCGGTGTCGTATTCCTGGCGGCTTACGGCCTGCTCATTGACCAGCTGCTTGTAGCGATCGGACATCGACTTGGCAGACTGCAGCGTCGCCTTGGCGCTGTTGGCGGTCGCTTCGTACATCGCAGGATCGATCTGATACAGCTGCTGACCGGCCTTCACATCGGCGCCTTCCTTGAAAAGGCGCTTGAGAATGATGCCATCGACCTGCGGACGCACTTCGGCGACGCGGAAAGCGGTGGTCCTGCCTGGCAGCTCGGTCGTCAACGTATACGGTTGAGCTTTCAGAGTGACAACGCCGACCTCGGGTTTCTGGGCGGGCGGCGGTGCCGCGTCTTCCTTCTTGCCGCAGCCGCTGAGCATGGAGGCCAGGGCGACGGCAGTGACCAGGACGGTAACAGCTGGCTTGAATTGCATGAAGATCCTCTGGGGGCAGGAGCCTGTTTACGCTTGGAAAGGGGAATGTAAAAAAATCTTTCGGCTAGATAAGTAGCATGCTAATGAATATACTTACATTCATGGCTGTTTGTAAACACCTCATAAAGCGTTCGGCCACTATGAGGACAGCCGGAGATTGATTCGGGACAAGGCACTACAAAAGCCGCCCGGTAACCTTTGCAGACGGCCGGTTCACCAGCCTGACGCATGTTTTTTGAGGTTTTATTGCCATGGTTCGTCGCACCAAAGAGGAAGCTCAGGTCACCCGTGCCCAGATTCTGGAAGCTGCAGAGCAGGCTTTCTATGAACGAGGCGTTGCCCGAACGACTCTGGCGGACATCGCGACCCTGGCGGGCGTGACCCGCGGCGCTATCTATTGGCACTTCAATAACAAAGGGGACCTGGTGCAGGCGATGCTCGACAGCCTGCAGGAACCGCTTGAAGAGATGGCGAAAGCGAGCGAAAGCGAGGACGAGGAAGACCCGCTTGGTTGCATGAAAAAATTGCTCGTTCATTTGTTTCATGAAGTTGCGCTGGATCCGAAAACCCGTCGCATCAATGAAATCCTTTTCCATAAATGCGAATTCACGGACGAAATGTGTGATTTCCGGCGTCAGCGTCAGGCCAACGTCGTCGAGTGCCATGACAGGATCGGGCTCGCGCTGAGCAATGCGGTTCGCCGTGGGCAGTTGCCTGCCGGACTGGACACCGCGCGTGCCTCGATATGCCTGTTTTCCTACATCAACGGCATCCTGGATCAGTGGTTGCTGGTCCCCGAGCGTTTCTCGTTGTTCGATGAAGCCGAGCGGCTGGTCGACGTGTGCATGGAAATGCTGCGTCTGAGCCCCACACTCTTGGTGCGTGAGACCTCATCCCCCCAATAAGCGCATTTGTGCAAGCCGGTAGGTATATAGCCTACCCCGATGGCTGCGCAATATTTAACTGCAGTCGGGCCGACGACACATAACGGTTTTACTCAGTGTTTACCTTTTGTGCGGCAATCGGTCGCACTTTGCGGAGCGCTCAGAGCCGAGCAGCAGCCCCGCGTCTGTAGGACCTCAAGTAGGACATTTCTCGATACATGTAGCTGATTTCCCAAAGTAATTTGCGTGTATTGCTAGCTTGCCAAACTCCCTTCACTCTTCGGCCCTTGATCAACGACAAGGGAAGGAAGGCTGCATGTTTTCGCGGGATCTTGCGCCTGAGGGCCTGGCTGTCCGAAATACCGGAGCGAGCGACTTGGGCAGGGACGTTTCTTACCGCTCAAGCCTTCTGATCGCACCCGATGCGCAGAGGCGGCCCAATGTTTGACTCCTCCGTCTGTCCCGCGCAGGCACTGGCCCGTCTGGCCGACAAGGCCGGGCAGATCCGCGTCGACGCACCGTCTGGCGTTCCGGTGGTGCGACTTGGGCTCATTACCACCTTGTACTTCAGGCAAGGTCACACGCTCGAAGTCAAAAAGCGGGTCGAGGCATGCTTTGCCAAGTTCTATGCGACCTTCAAGCCGGTACTCAGATGGCAACTCTACAAAAGGATGCGGCGCCTCACTCCGTCGGGGTTCGCTTCGTGCAGGCGTCAGATTTTGCAGAGTCCCGCGACCGACCAGTTCGTCTGGTCAGTCGCCAGCGAGACTCAGGCCGAAGTAGCGACCCACAGCCTGTTCGTGATGAACACATCGCTCAGTCAGGCCGACAATGACCGTTCATGCCTGAAGATGGTGTTGCCGTGGAGTTATCTGGCCGAGCCTGACGGTCTGAAAAACTACGAAGGCTGGATCCGCTACCTGAGCAGCCAAGTGCATGCCGAGCACGGCTTCGGCGGGCTGGCGTGCATCCTGCCCAGTGACGGCCACCATTATCTGCCCTGGGAATATCGCCTCGCCCAGCAGTACATCGGGCTGATGGTCGACCCGGGTCCCCATATAGAAAGCTTGCGGCTGCTGGACCGTATCAAGGGCGTGAGCTGGTACACGGTGCTCGGCGAAGCCTTTGTCCGACGGCTTGGCGGTAGCGATCAGATGCGGGGCAAGCTCAGCCAGTACAGCGATGTCGTGTTCCAGGCCTACGAGCACGGACTGCTGATTCGCGCCGGCGTTGTGCCGGAGCTGGGGGCGGAAGGCGAGGAACCGGCGAGGGCTTATGTGGCCGTCAACCGGCTGATCAAACCGGTTCGCCTGCAGGACACCGGCAACCTTCACCCTTATCTGGCGCCAGGGCTTGGATTTACCGAAGAAACCACCGCGCAGTGGTATGCACGATTCGACGAAAAACCGGTGCCGCCCACCGACGCCGGAGCGCCGTGCCCCAAGTCGGGCTACTGGTTCAGCAGCGCTCAGATTCGCTCGCGGCGATTTTTCCGGGAAGGAGAAATCATGCCCACCTTCGAACACATCAGGTGTAAACGGACGCAGTGGTTCTGGGGCGAACAGCAAGACTGACCGAGCGCGGCGTCATTCTCGACCTCGCAGCAAGTTGTTGGGCATGGTCGACGCCGCCGCGAGCCCCAGCAGAGAAACGGCAGCGCTGATCATCAGCAAGTGACGGAAGGTCAGCGCCAGCTCGGCACGCAGCGATTCGAGCGCAGGACCGCTGGCGGCATTAAGACTGTCGAGCAACACGTTGCCTGATGAGCCTTCACCGCCCAAGGCGCCGGGGCTCAACTGACCGACCCCTGTGTGTTGGAGCATCGCCAGCAGCAGGGCCGACATGATCGCCACACCAACGGCGCCGCCCAGTGAGCGGAACAGGTTGGTCGTACTGGTAGCAACGCCCATGTCCTTGATCGCCACCGAGTTTTGCGTGCCCACCAGCGATGTCGGAAATTGCATGCCGGTGGCGATTCCGGTGAGGACCATGAACAGGCTCATGAGCGCCAGCGAATCGGCCGGCGTGAACGCCATCGCCAGAATCGCGACGGGCATCAGCAGCGCACCGCCGAGAATCAACGGTTTGTAACGACCGGTAATGGCTGTTCGTCGGCCAGCAAAATAGGCGCCCATCGGCATGCCGATCGCCAGCGGTAGCAGATGCAGCGCCGCGCTGTCCGAGCCGCCACCGGTGACCGTCTGATAACGCAGCGGCATCAACACGATCAGCGAGATGGCCTGGAAACTGGTGAAAAAAACCGTGCACCAGCACAGCACTGCGCTGCGATTGGTGAACAAGTGCATGGGCAACAACGGCTCCGACGCGCGACGCTCGTGCCAGACGAACAGCGCAAGTGCCAGAACGGCAATGCCCAGCAGCGTTTGCACAGTACGATCACCGAGGCTGTGACCCTGGCCGATCTCTGTGATACCCAGCAGCAGAGCGGTCAGGCCGATGATCATCAGCACCGTACCCAGATAATCGATGATCGGTTTGCGCTGCGGGACCGGCAGGCCGGTGAGTGTGCGGTGGGCGATGACCAGCGCGGCAACGCCCAGCGGCAGATTGATCAGAAATACCCAACGCCACGACAGATACTCAGTCATCAGCCCGCCCAGCACAGGGCCTGCCACACTGGCGGCCGCATACATGCTGCTGAAATAACCTTGATAACGACCGCGTTCGCGTGGCGGGACGATGTCGGCAATGATCGCCTGGCTCAACGAAACCATGCCGCCGGCGCCTATCCCCTGAAGGACGCGCGCCAGAATCAGCTGCTCCATACTCTGCGCCAGGCCGCAGAACAGCGAAGCGAGGGTAAAGACGCCGAGACCGAACAGCATCAGCTTGCGGCGTCCGTACAGATCGCCGAGTTTGCCGTAGATGGGCACCGCGACGGTCAGCGCGACCATGTAGGCTGAAATGACCCAGGCCAGCAGGTCCACATCCTTGAACTGCGCGGAAATGGCAGGCATCGAAACCGCGACAATGGTCTGGTCCAGCGCGCTGAGAAAGACCGCCATCATCAAGGCGACGAGGATGCTGCGAATCGAAGGCGGCGTTTGAGTAAGACTGGTCAAGACGGAACCTGAAGGCAGGATTGGACCCACCCGGGCGGGCAGGAGAGTCTGCCCAGTCTAGTCCGATAGCTTGCTAATCGATAGCTGCCTTCACATGAAATCGAAGCGTTGATTGCAGCGCAAAGGTCATCGCAAGGCGCTGAATGTGGAGTTGACCGGTACGCAGTGACCGATCGTGCAGAAGGCAGTCTGCGGTGCCTGACGAATCATTTCAACCCGCCATGCGCCGGCAGCGTAAAGCGCGACGACGGCGATGATACCGACTGCTGCCATGCATCTTCTGGTCCTGACTTTCATGACACCCTCCACGTTACGACTACGGAGCAGTTACAAAGGCCTAATGAAAGTGTAGGACAACCTTTTACTCCATGTGGGAATTCTCCAGGGCCTGGCATAGAATCCAGCCCTCCATTCGCCACAGCCCTATCCGCCAAGGAGCAACGACATGGCACGCAAGGAAATCAACGGTTTTGAAGTGGTCAGCGCAGTCATTCCGGGGGAGGGCAGTTACCGAGCAGCGGTCGCGATCAAAGCCATCGGCATGGGTGGTGCACCGCGGTTCTGCGCCATTCCGTCGGATCAGACGTTCAAGACCGCGCATGACGCCGACGTGGCAGCCGTTCGCGAACTGGAACGGCTGGTTGACGTCGATGCGGAAGGCGAGCCGGTCTGGGCTCAGGCCTGACGAAAGCCGATCAGGCTTGAGGGCGGAACATCTTGAACAAGCCTTGCGGCTCGATCTGGAAGTAATCAGCCGGGCCGCCGCCGCGCAGAATGGGCTCTGCAGCCGCCGTGTCGTAGATCCCGTCTTTGAGCAGCCATTTGGCGATATGCACCGCCACGACTTCACCCAACACCAGCCAGCTTGGCACCAGCTCTTGATCGGCGCGTTGCAGCTGGATGATCTGCGACACCTTGCATTCGAACGAAACAGGCGTTTCCAGCACCCGCGGCACGGACACGACGTGCGACGCCAGCGGCGTCAGATTCGCCAGTTCGAATTCACTCACCTCCGAAGCTACCGGGGCGCAGCTCTGGTTCATCGCTTCAGCCAGCGAGCGCGTCGCGAGATTCCAGACGAACTCTCCGGTCTGCTCGACATTATTGAGGCTGTCCTTGCGGCCGACGCTGCAGAAACCAATGATGGGCGGGACGTAGTTGAAAGCGTTGAAGAAACTGTACGGTGCCAGGTTGAGCTTGCCGTTCCGGTCCTGAGAGGAAATCCAGCCGATAGGGCGAGGGCCTACGATGGCATTGAACGGGTCGTGCGGCAGGCCGTGCCCTTTGGATGGCTCGTAGGAGTGAATATCGTCTGACATCGCTTGCTTCCTGTAGACCACAGATAGATAGGAGAACAAGCATATTGCTGGGCAATGCCCGCGTACGCCAGACCCAATTTCAGTGGGCTCGAAATGCAGCCGCCTGAAATGAGCAAGCCCGGCATGGCCGGGCTCGGGAGGGAT
>JARDZH010000149.1 GCA_029240955.1 Pseudomonas sp.
GATCACCGACGGCAAAGCCACCAGCTCGCAGGCCGAGCGCAGCAAGCTGTATCACCAGGCGCAAGCGCAGATCCAGCAACAGGCGCTGTGGATTCCGCTTGCGCATCCGACCGCGGCCGCCTTGGTGCGCAAGGATGTCAGCGGTTACCAGGTCAGCCCGTTTGGCCGGCAGGATTTTTTCCAAGTGACCGGGAAGTAGAAGCGCGGGCATTGTGGGAGGGAGCATAGCTCGCGACGAACGATAACGCGGTGGTCCTGAAAAACCGCGTTGCCTGTGTCGCGGGCAAGCGCGCGCCTACGGATGAGGTGCATTCATTGTAGGAGTGGCTTTAGCCGCGAAGAAGCCGGAGCAGGTGAAACCAATTTGACGCTTTCGCGGCTAAAGCCACTCCTACGGGTGGAATGAGGACGTGTCTACATCAACCCCTGCTCCACCATCGACAGCGGTTCACCATCGCCGATGATCACGTGGTCGAGCACCTGAACATCGATCAGGGCCAATGCCTCTTTAAGGCGTTCGGTCAGGTCGATGTCTGCGTTGCTGGGTTCAGTGATGCCCGAGGGATGGTTGTGACACAGGATCATGCTCGCGGCGTTGTGGCTCATGGCGCGTTTGACCACCTGACGCGGATGCACGTGAGCCGAGTTGATCGTGCCGTGAAACAGGATCTCGAAGGTGATGACCCTGTGCTTGTTATCCAGAAACAGGCACCCGAACACTTCATGCGGCTCGTGCCGCAGCAGCGCCTTGAGATAACGACGCACCTGCAGCGGGCTTTCCAGCGCGTTGCTGCGCTGCAGGGATTCGGCCATGTGCCGACGGGCCATTTCCATCACCGCCTGCAACTGGGCGAACTTTGCCGGCCCCAGCCCTTCCTGTGAACTGAACATCGGCAGGTCCGCATCCAGTAACGGTCTGATCCCGCCGAATTGATTCAACAGGTGACGCGCCAGGTCGACAGCGCTCTTGCCGGGTACGCCGGTGCGCAGAAAGATCGCCAGCAACTCAGCGTCAGAAAGACTCTCGGCACCCAGCTCCAGCAAACGCTCGCGCGGACGTTCCGACGCAGGCCAATTGCGAATACTCATACCACCTCCATGTGTGTGCACGCCGCTGTTCCAGTGCGGTCGCTGTGCTATCTTAGCCCATCTTTTTTGCGCGGCGATCTGGCCTGGGGAGGCGTCATCGCCGTCGCGCATCCACTCGACAAAAAGGCAGGCCTATGCAGCGGCTTTATCGAAAACGCATCGTTCTGGGCGTCGGCGGCGGCATCGCGGCCTACAAGAGCGCCGAGCTGGTTCGCCGGCTGCGCGACCACGGTGCAGAGGTGCGCGTCGTCATGACCCGTGGTGGCGCCGAATTCATCACGCCATTGACCATGCAGGCGCTTTCCGGGCATCCGGTGCATCTGGATCTGCTCGATCCGGCGGCCGAAGCGGCCATGGGTCATATCGAGCTGGCCAAGTGGGCCGACCTGATTCTTATCGCTCCGGCCACCGCCGACCTCATCGCGCGCCTGACCCAAGGCATCGCCAACGATTTGCTGACCACTGTCGTGCTGGCCACTGACGCGACCGTCGCTATCGCGCCGGCCATGAACCAGGCCATGTGGCGCGATGCCTCGGTGCAGGCTAATACCCGCGCCCTCGAAGAGCGTGGGTTTCGCGTGTTCGGCCCGGCATCCGGCAGCCAGGCCTGCGGAGACGTGGGTTTTGGGCGAATGCTCGAACCCAATGATCTGGCCCAATGCGCCGCCGACTGCTTCCAGCGTCTTACGCTGACCGGCAAGCACGTGTTGATCACCGCAGGCCCGACTCAGGAAAACATCGATCCGGTGCGCTACATCACCAACCACAGCTCCGGGAAGATGGGCTTTGCCCTGGCCGAAGCGGCCGTGGAAGCAGGTGCGCGGGTGACACTGATCACCGGCCCGGTCAGCCTGCCAACGCCGGATCGCGTCACGCGCATCGATGTGGTCAGCGCCCGAGACATGCTTGCCGCGTGCGAGGCTGCGATCCCGTGCGACCTGTTCATCGCGTCCGCTGCGGTTGCCGACTACCGACCCGAAGTCATCGCTCCACACAAACTCAAGAAAGATCCCACGAATGGTGACGGTCTGTTGCTGCAGATGGTTCGCAACCCGGACATCCTCGCAACGATTGCCACTCGCCCGGATCGCCCGTTCAGTGTCGGCTTCGCGGCCGAGACCGAACACCTGCTCGACTACGCTGCGCGCAAGCTCAAGGACAAGAACCTCGACCTGATCGTCGCCAATGATGTGGCCAACCCCAGCATCGGCTTCAACAGCGAGGAAAACGCCTGCAGCGTGATCGACCGAGCGTTGCACGCAACGCTTTTCGCCCAGACCAGCAAAGGCAAGATTGCCCGCCAGCTGATCACTTTTATCGCCGAACGCATGAACCAGGTTTAATCACGAATGCACGCTCTACAAGCCAAGATCCTCGACCCTCGCATTGGCGAACAATTTCCGCTGCCGGCTTACGCCACCACCGGCTCTGCCGGGCTGGACCTGCGCGCCATGCTCAAGGAAGACACCGTTCTCGAGCCGGGTCAGACACTGCTGATCCCGACGGGTCTTTCGATCTATATCGGTGATCCGGGCCTTGGCGCCATGATCCTGCCGCGCTCAGGTCTGGGCCACAAACATGGCATCGTGCTGGGCAACCTGGTCGGCCTGATCGACTCCGATTATCAGGGCGAGTTGATGGTGTCCTGCTGGAACCGCGGTCAGACCCCGTTCACCATCGCCATCGGTGAGCGCATTGCTCAACTGGTGCTTGTGCCAGTGGTTCAGGCCCACTTCGAACTGGTCGAAACATTCGACGAGACCCAGCGCGGCGCCGGCGGCTTCGGTCACTCGGGCAGCCACTGAGTCGTCACCGCAAATAATCAGGTTTTCACAACCAGCTCAGGGAGAGGACGGGTGAAAGGCAGTCAGCACTCTGCGTCAGACAAGCCCGGCACAGCCGGCCCATTGGCAGCGAATGTGCGGGCATTGTCTCCCGGCCTCGTCCCTGCGGTGATCGGACTGCTGATCGCCGTGGTCCTCGTCTGGTTCGCGCTGGCGAGCAATCCACAGCAGCGCGCGCAGCTTGTACAGGCCTGGAGCGGCAGCCAGGCATCGGCGCTTCGGCTGGCGCTGGATCAACTCAATGCCGATACGCGCGCCGCCGCGTCCAGCGATCTGCTGGTCAACGCGCTTCGCAGCAACGACCCTGCGGCCATCCGCGCTGCGCAGGATTCAGTCGGGCGTTGGGGCAACCTGCTGGGCGCCCGTCTCAATCCTGCCGGGCTGGCAGATGTCGACCCGCAAGGTGCTTTGCCGGTCAGCTACGCCACGCTCGATATGCTCAACAAGGCCGAACAGGACCAGAATGTTGCTCCCGAAGCGCGCAAGATCGGCGAGCGCTGGGTCGTGTACAGCGCTGCACCGGTTCGTACCGATCCAGCGCAGCCTCCTGTCGGTACGCTGTTGCTGGCCTTCGACCCGCAACGTCTGCTCAATGCCCTGCCGCTCATGCCGGAAGAAACCGGCAAGATCGTGCTGAGTCAGCAGTTCGGCAATGGACCGGGCCAGGTGTTTCTCCAGCGCGGAGAAGGCGACGGCAAATCCCTGAGCCTGGACACCGGCTATGCTGGCTGGAAGCTGGAGTTCACGCCGGGTGACGCCCTCCACGCCTCACCGTCTCTGGCGCTGCTGTTACTCGCTGTACTGATCGCACTTGCGGGCATGGTTCTGGGGCTTTACCTCAATGAGCGCGCATTGCGGCGCCAGATCCAGGACGATGCCAGACAATTGGATCAACTGGTCCAAGAACTCTCGAGCGGAAAAGCCGTCAAAGCCTTCGGTTTGAGCCTGGCGCCCCTCAATAATCTGGCTCAGGCGCTAGCCCGTGTTTCACTTCGCAGTCAGGCCGCACCGGCCCCGACCGTGAACGAGGAACCCGGTGCAACACCCAGCATCACGAAAACCGGCGCTCGGTCCTCACCTGCCGCATCGAGCGCCGCTTGGACAGATCCGCTGTTTCAAGATACCGATATCCTTAATATCGACATTCTCGACGAAAACCAGGACTTCCTGAGATCGGAGCATCCCACCGTTATGAACAGCCAAGCATCAGTGGCACCCAAGCTTCCCGAAACCATTTTCCGTGCCTATGACATTCGTGGCGTGGTCGGGGATACCCTCAGCGCTGAAACCGCTTACTGGATCGGTCGTGCCATCGGCTCGGAAAGCCTGGCCCAGAACGAACCCAATGTCAGCGTTGGCCGCGACGGTCGTCTTTCCGGACCCGAACTGGTGCAACAACTGATTCAAGGCCTGCACGACAGCGGCTGCCATGTCAGCGATGTCGGCCTGGTGCCTACGCCTGCGCTTTACTACGCCGCCAACGTTCTGGCCGGCAAGACCGGTGTCATGCTCACCGGCAGCCACAACCCCAAGGACTACAACGGTTTCAAGATCGTGATCGCTGGCGACACCTTGGCCAACGAGCAGATCCAGGCGCTGCACGAGCGCATTCGCACCAACAACCTGACCTCGCAGAAAGGCAGCATCACCAAAGTCGACATCCTCGATCGCTACTTCAAGCAGATCAAGGACGACGTGGTTCTGGCCCGCAAGCTCAAGGTCGTGGTCGACTGCGGCAACGGCGCGGCTGGCGTTATCGCCCCGCAGCTGATCGAAGCGCTGGGTTGTGAAGTCATTTCGCTGTACGCGGAAGTGGACGGCAACTTCCCGAATCACCACCCGGATCCGGGCAAGCTGGAAAACCTTCAGGACCTGATCGCCAAGGTCAAGGAAACCGGCGCTGATCTGGGTCTGGCTTTCGACGGCGACGGCGACCGTGTCGGCGTGGTGACCAATGAAGGCAACGTGGTCTACCCCGATCGCCTGCTGATGCTGTTCGCGCTGGACGTGCTCAAGCGCAATCCGGGTGCCGACATTCTGTTCGACGTCAAATGCACGCGTCGCCTGACCCCGCTGATCAGCGAGCATGGCGGCCGTCCGGTCATGTGGAAAACCGGCCACTCGCTCATCAAGAAAGAGATGAAGAAAAGCGGCGCGCTGCTGGCTGGCGAAATGAGCGGCCATATCTTCTTCAAAGAGCGCTGGTTCGGTTTCGACGACGGTATCTACAGTGCCGCACGTCTGCTGGAAATCCTCAGCCAGGAATCGGCTACCGCTGAAGAGCTGTTCGAGACCTTCCCGAACGATATTTCCACGCCGGAGATCAACATCAAGGTGACGGATGTCACCAAGTTCAGCATCATCGAGGCCCTTGAGAAAGATGCGCAGTGGGGTGATGCCAAACTGACCAGCATCGACGGCGTCCGTGTGGACTATCCGAAAGGCTGGGGTCTGGTTCGCGCTTCCAATACCACGCCGGTACTGGTATTACGCTTCGAAGCTGAAACCGAAGCCGAGCTGCAGCGTATCAAGGATGTATTCCATACCGAGCTCAAGAAAGTTGCGCCGGATCTCGACCTGCCGTTTTGATTTTTCCTTTGACTGGAGCCCTGAATGACCCTCGAACGTGATGCCGCCTCTAATGTAGCCAAGGTCCTGTCCGAAGCGCTGCCTTACATTCGCCGATTCGTCGGCAAGACGCTGGTAATCAAGTACGGCGGTAACGCCATGGAGAGCGAAGAGCTCAAGACCGGCTTCGCTCGCGACATCGTGTTGATGAAAGCGGTAGGCATCAACCCGGTGGTGGTCCATGGCGGGGGTCCTCAGATCGGTGATCTGCTGACGCGTCTGTCCATCGAAAGCCGTTTCATCGATGGCATGCGCGTTACCGATGCCCAGACCATGGATGTGGTCGAGATGGTTCTGGGCGGCCAGGTCAACAAGGATATCGTCAACCTGATCAACCGGCATGGCGGCAGCGCCATCGGTCTGACCGGCAAGGACGCTGAGCTGATTCGCGCGAAGAAGCTCACCGTCACCCGCCAGACACCGGAAATGACCAAGCCTGAAATCATCGATATCGGGCA
>JARDZH010000150.1 GCA_029240955.1 Pseudomonas sp.
CCATGTCCTGCTGGAGAAAATCGCTTCAGCCACACGGCGCATCTACATCATCGCCTTGTACTTGCAGCAGGACGAAGCCGGTCAGGAAATTCTCGACGCGTTATATGCGGCCAAAGCAGCGAGGCCGGAGCTGGAAGTCGTAGTGCTGGTGGACTGGTTCCGGGCCCAGCGGGGTCTGATCGGCGCCGGGCGCCAGCCGGGCAACTCAAGCTGGTATCAAGCGCAGAACCTTGAGCATGATCATGAGGTGCCGGTTTACGGCGTGCCCGTGCAAACCCGTGAGCTGTTCGGCGTGCTGCATCTCAAGGGCAGCGTGATCGATGACTGCGTGCTCTATACCGGCGCGAGCATCAATAACGTTTATCTGCACAAGCTCGACCGCTACCGCCTGGATCGTTACCAACTGATCGAAAGCCCGGCGCTGGCCGATTCCTTCGTGCAGTTGGTCGGCGAAGAGATTCTGCCGTCGCCAGCGGTGCACCGTCTGGACCTGCAATCGCCTCCGACGTCACGAAGCCTGCGCGGTGAAATCCGTGCGTTTCGCAGCAACCTCAAGCGCGCCATTTACGACACCCGGGCCGGTGATAAAGAGAACGGCGAGATGCGCGTCATCCCGCTGCTGGGCGTCGGCCCGCGCAATGCGCTCAATCGCGCCATCTGCGATCTGATCGCGTCGAGCAAGATTCAACTGACGCTCTGCACCCCTTACTTCAACCTGCCGGTTGCCGTCACGCGGGAGATCAATCGGGCGCTCAAGCGTGGCGTGAAGGTCGACATCATCATCGGCGACAAGACCGCCAACGACTTCTTCATTCATCCCGACGAGCCGTTCAAGGTTATCTCGGCGCTGCCTTATCTGTACGAGATCAGCCTGCGGCGCTTCACCCAGAAGCACCAGAAGTCGATCGCCAAGCATCGCCTCAACGTGCATCTGTGGAAGCACGGCGACAACACCTTTCACCTCAAGGGTGTGTGGGTCGATGATCGCTACACCTTGCTGACCGGCAACAATCTCAATCCACGCGCCTTCAACCTCGACCTGGAAAACGCGCTGCTGATCGACGACCCGCAAGGTCAGTGGACCCAGCCGCGACAGGCCGAAATCGACCTGCTCATGCGCCACACCCAGCGCGTCGGTCAGTACGACGAGCTGGACACCCTGGCGCATTACCCCGACAGCGTGCGCAAATTTCTGCGCCGGGTCAGCCGGGTGCGGGTCGAGCGACTGCTGTACCGCATTCTCTGACGCTCGCTTCGCCCCCTCGCGCTGTCATCCGAGCAGCGCGATCAGCTGGTGGCGCTGTGCGTCGGTCAGCATCGGCCCGAAACCCGCACCCGCGTTGTCGCTCATGTAGCGCGGGTTGCCGGTGCCGGGAATCACGCAGGTCACCGCCGAATTGGCGAGCAGAAACTTCAGCGCCAGCTGCGGCCAGCTGGTGACCTCGACCTGAGCGGCCCATCCGGGCACCGGTTTGTCTTTGAGGCGCGACAACAGCCCGCCCCCACCGAATGGCCTGTTGCAGATCACTGCAACGCCTTTTTCGCGGCACAACGGCAACAGGCGCGCCTCGGCTTCACGATCGTCCAGCGCATAGTTGATCTGCAGGAAGTCCAGCGGCTCGCTTTTCAGCACCGCTTCGACTTCATCGTAGGCCGAGGACGTGTAGTGGCTGATGCCGATGTAGCGGATCCTGCCCTGCTCCTTCCAGTCGCGCAGCGTCGGCAGGTGGGTTTTCCAGTCGACCAGGTTGTGAATCTGCATCAGGTCGATGCGCTCGGTCTGCAGCAGCTTGAACGATTCCTCCATCTGCGCGATGCCTTCGCTGCGGCCCCGGGTCCAGACTTTGGTGGCCAGGAACGCCGGCGAGCGCGGCTCGTGAATCGACAGCAACTCGCCAGTGGTCTGTTCGGCGCGGCCGTACATGGGCGAGCTGTCGATAACGCTGCCGCCCGCTGCGAACAAGGCATCGAGCACGCTGCGCAGCTGTTTGTACGCAGCGCTGGAAGTCGCCACGTCGAAGCCGCGGTAAGTGCCCAGCCCGATGACCGGCAGGGGTTCGTTACTGGATGGAATGGCTCGAGTCAGCATGGTTTTGCCTCCGGGTGTCAGCTTGGGGGTAAGCGTTTCAGGCGATGTCGGGGACGTGAGCGTCGGGGGGCGCTCGCTCGCCGCGACGCTGTCGAACACAGTCGCCGCGGCCACGCCGGCAGCCAGCGTGAGCAGGCGTCTGCGCGAGAGATTGTTCATGGTTTACTCCTCGTCTGTTCGGGCGGCAGCGCGTGACTGAGCCGTCGCCATCTGCTTCTGCCTGCCGGCCAGCCATAGCGACAGCCACGCCCAGGCGCCCGCGAAAGGGACGATCACCATGGCCAGCAAGCCGAAACCTGCGCCCAGTGCGGTCAGTCCGAAGGACAGCCAACCGCTGGCGGCGTCTCCACCACGGTAGACCAGCGTTTCGATAACGTTTTTGGCTTTGTATTTTTCTTCGCGGCTGACGACGGTCCAGATCACTTCCCGAGCGGGTCTGACCACCGCGAACTCGACCGCGCGTCGCAAGCCTTGCGCCAGCGCTACCGTGGCAGGCAGCGGCGAAGCCGCCATGGCCGTAAACGCCACCACCGTCGCCAGCGGCAACGCCACCAGCGCGCCACCGACGCCGACCAGACGGATCAGCGGCGCAGTCAGCAACAGCTGAAACACCAGCGTCAGGCTTGAGACAGTCAGGTCCACCAGCGCGAAAAAGCGCGTGCGCGAGGCGACGTCGTCATAGCTTGCTTCGACGATTCGCCCTTGTTCGAAGTACAAAAGCGTCGCTGCGCTGGTGTGCAGCAGCATGAACAGCACCATGCCCAGCAGATAGCGGGAACGCAGAATCAGCGTGATGCCGGCAACCATCGAACCGCCCAGCCGCCGGTCGTGCTGCGCAACGCCAGGTGTCTGGCCCTCAGTCCGTGAGAGCAAGGCGCGATAACAGGTAACCGCGCCTTCGAGCAGCAAAGCCGCGCCCACGCCCAGCGCCACCGGCCCGAAACGGGTCGCCATGGTTGCCGCCAGCAGCGGGCCGATGAAGGTGCCCAGTGTGCCGCCCGCCGCAATGAACCCGAACAGACGCCGCCCTTGTTCACTGGAAAAGCGGTCGACCAGCACGCTCCAGAAGATGGACACGATGAACAGGTTGTAGATGCTGATCCAGACGAAAAACACGCGCCCCACCGCTACCGGCGCAACCTGATTGGCGATCAGCACGCCGAACAGCAGCATCGATAATGCGATCAGCCGGTAGACCAAAGGTACGAAGCGCCTGGCCGGTAACCGCGCCACGAGTGCGCCAAACAACGGCACCATGACCAGCATAACAATGAACGTGGCGGTGAACAGCCACTGCAACTGACCGGCGCCGCCTTCCAGCCCGAGCGCATCGCGCAGTGGACGCACCAGGTAGTAGCTCGCCAGCACGCAGAAATGAAAGGCGAACCCCAGCAGCAAAGCCGCCCTTTCGGACGGCTCGACCTGAACCCACTTCAGCAGCGTCGCGACAGGCATCGGATGCCTGGAAGCGCGGCCGCAAAAATGCCCGCAGTCATTTCTTCAGCTCGTCGTAAGCTTCCAGTGCATGCATGGAATAGATATAAGCGGCGCCTGCGTTGAGCGAAACAGCAGTGGCCAGCGCGGCGGCCACCTCTTCGCGGGTAGCGCCGGCACGGATCGCCGCGTCCGTATGCGCGCCGATGCAGCCGTCGCAGCGCGTGGTGATCGCCACCGCCAGCGAGATCAGTTCGCGAGTCTTGGGATCGAGTACGTCGTTTTCCGCGGCCGCGTCGTCCAGCGCTTTATAGGCCTGAACCATTTTGGGGTTGGATGTGGCGAGTGAGCCGAAGGATTTCTTGATGGTGTGCAGCAGGTCTGACCAATTACCGAACATGAGTAATCTCCTGATACCTGATGACGCGTGAAGGTGTTTTGCACCGCCTGTTTTAACGCTTCGGGTTGTCCACTGTCACTCATGCCCGCGCCATACCCGACCACCGTCACCGGTAAACCGGCTTCCTTACGGTCGTTCCGCGCCCAGCTGCTTCCACATGTTCTGGGTGATGCGCTGATTGTTGCGGTAGCCTTCCCATGGGTCGGACGCAAGCGTGTCCAGGCGCTGATGAAGATTGCCGATGTTCCACTGCCCCGCGCCGGTGAGCTCTGCAAGCTCATCGCGCGCGACCGGTACCGACACCGGCAAGCCCGGCCGTGCACGGACTGAATAAGCAACCACGGTGCTGCCGCCGCGGCTGTTGCGCAGGTAGTCGATGAAGATCTTGCCGACCCGATGCTTGGGGCCCATGGTTGCGGTAAAACGCTCCGGCAGCTTGCGGCTGACGAATTCGGCAATCGCTTTGGCGAAGCCCTTGACCGTTTCCCACTCGGCCTGGCGAGCCAGCGGCACGATAATGTGCATGCCCTTGCCGCCGCTGGTTTTGAGAAAGGCTTCAAGCCCGAGTTCTTCAAGCACGGCCAGCACCATCTGGGTCGCTTCGATCATGCTGCGCCATGGCAGCGCCGGGTCCGGGTCGAGATCCAGCACGAGATGGTCGGGCTTTTCGATTCGTTCACTCGTGGCGCCCCAGGTATGAAACTCGATGGCGCCCATTTGTGCAGCGCCCACCAGCGCCTGCACGCTGTCGATTTCCATGAGCGCGGCGTGGCCGGGGTCAAGCTTGGGGTCGAGCTGCTTGATGTGCGGAATCGCCAGGCGCTCGGCATGCTTCTGGAAGAACTGCTCGCCGGCGATCCCGTCCGGACAGCGCAGCAGCGCCACGGGCCGGTTGTCGAGAAACGGCAGAATCCAGTCCGCAATCGATTCATAGAACCGGGCGAGTTCGACTTTCTGCGTGCCGCTCTCCTCGTCGATGACCCGATCTGGATGGCTGACGCTGATGCCCGCCACATCGATCCGGCCTTTGGCATTCTTGGCTGCCGCCACAGGTTTGTCTTTCGCACCTTTCGAAGCTTTGCCCTTGGGCGCGGCCGTCTCCCGGGTGCCGCTTGCGGCACTGGCCGGTTGCGGATGTTCGCGAATGATTTCGCCGGCGGGCTTGTCCGAGCGCAGGCCGACAAACGCCGCCTGACGAAGAATGCCCTCGCGCGTCCATTCAGCAAACTCTACTTCGCCCACCAGCTGCGGCTCGACCCACTGCACGCCCCGACGCTGAGCCGCCGTGAGTTTGCCGCTCAACGGCGACTCGTCGCGATGCAACGGACCAAGCTGCTCGTGCAGCTGTTTTAGCGTGACTGCGCTGAAACCGGTGCCGACACGTCCCGCATACACAAGACCCGCTTCGGGGTCGTTAACCGCCAGCAACAGCGCGCCGAAATTGGCGCGGCTGCCCTGAGGCTCGGTGTAGCCTGCAATGACGAACTCCTGGCGCAAACGACATTTGAGCTTGATCCAGTCGCTGTTGCGCTTACTGACATACGGGCTGCCGGCGCGTTTACCGATCACGCCTTCGAGCCCCATCGCGCTGGCACATTCCACGATGTCCTTGTGGCCTGAACGAAACGCGTCGGAATAACGCAGCACGCGACTGCGATGGGCTTGCAGCACTTTTTTCAGACGATCGCGGCGCTGCTCGACCGGCATGTCCCGCAAGTCCTCGCCGTCCTGAAACGGCATGTCGAACACGTAATAGATGATGTCCTTGCTACGACCGGTTTCGAAAGCGTTCTGCAATGCCTGAAAGTCCGGCAAGCCCTGATCGTTGAGCACGACCATCTCGCCGTCCAGCCAGCTGTCACGCAGTTTCAGGCCTTCAAGAGCTTTGAGCTGCAGCGGCATCCGCTCGCTCCAGTCATGGCCGTTGCGGGTGATCAGGCGGACTTCGTCACCCTGAATACGCGCCATGATGCGGTAGCCGTCGAACTTGATCTCATACAGCCATTCCCCGGCAGGCGGCGAATCGACCAGCGAAGCCAGCTGCGGCGTCAGCTGTTCCGGAAAGGCCTTACTGCCCTTTTTCCTACCGGGTGAT
>JARDZH010000151.1 GCA_029240955.1 Pseudomonas sp.
CTGTCAGCGATACAGCCCCTGCACCAATCCATCAAGGATGCACATGCGTATGCCAGCTCAAGAGTCGGACAGCGAATCGTCACGCCGGAGTCAAAAAAATATTTCAAGGATTTGGCGCGGGAGATCAAAATTCGACAGGCCATCGAGGCGAAACAACAACGAGCCGCCAACTACGCCGACGAGCTGAGGACGAAAGCGTCGGCTGTGCGAGACAAGGCGTTTAAAAAGAACTACCTGGGAGTGGATGACAGCTGATAGCCATTCATTCTGGCACGGGCAGCAGATCTCTGACGCTGCCGGTGCCAGGCACGGGCGTGTGCCAACCTCAGCTGATGGATATCAGCCCCCGCGTAATCGCCATCACTACCGCCGCCCGGATCGTACTGACCCCGAACTTGCGCCGGATATTGCACATATGAAAGTTGATGGCCGCCTCGCTGCGGCCTTGTATGCGGGCTATCTCCCAGACCGATTTGCCCTTGGCCGCCCAGATCAGCACTTCGCTCTCCTTGGCAGTGAGCCGCACCGGTTCATCCTCGACCTCTTTATGAAGCAGCCGCGCGTGGTTTGGAGCGTCCACGACCGGTAATTTGACGTGTTTCATCTCAAGTCCTTTTGTAGAAAAACCACCGCGTCACCATAGCGCTTAACGCTGGCGCCGAAACCTGACAGAAATGACAGCGCGTCGAGCGCCCAGGATGCCGGGCCGAGCATTTTTACGCCTTCTTTACGCGCCATCACCCGGCGCGATCTCGTTCCTTTACAGGCAGCCCCCGGACAATTCACCCACGCGGCCGTTGCCGTACAAGGGGAATTTCGATGAGCGTTATGGATGGTGTTTCTCTGCTGATGGGAGCAGGGCTGTTCGTCTATCTGTTGGTGGCGCTGCTGCGCGCCGACCGTAACTAGGAGCGGCCATGCACAGTTATGACTACTTGCTGATCCTGGCTTTTCTGGTGTTGCTGTTGCTGCCCGCGCCCTGGCTGGGGCGCTTCTATTACAAGGTCATGGAAGGCCAGCGCACCTCGCTCAGCACGGTGCTCGGCCCTGTCGAGCGGGTTTGCTACCGGATTTCCGGGATAGACCCGCAAGTGGAACAGTCGTGGAAGCAGTACGCGCTGGCGCTGTTGGCTTTCAACCTTGCAGGCTTTGTTCTGCTGTTCGCGATTCTGATGCTGCAAGGCGACCTGCCGCTGAACCCGCAACAGTTTCCGGGCATGGAATGGTCGCTGGCGTTCAACACCACCATGAGTTTCGTCGCCAACACCAACTGGCAGGCGTACAGCGGCGAGGCCTCGTTGAGCTATCTGAGCCAGATGGCCGGGCTGACGGTGCAGAATTTCGTCAGCGCTGCGACCGGGCTGGCCGTGCTGGTCGCCCTGTGCCGCGGCATCAGCCGGCGGTCTTCGCAGAGCCTCGGCAACTTCTGGGCAGACCTGACCCGCGCGACACTTTACGGCCTGCTGCCGATCAGCCTCGCACTGGCCCTGTTTCTGGTCTGGCAAGGCGTGCCGCAGAATTTCAGCCATTACGTGGACGCGCTGACCCTGCAAGGCAGCAGCCAGACCTTGCCGATGGGGCCGGCGGCGAGCCAGATCGCTATCAAACAGCTGGGCACCAACGGCGGCGGCTTCTTCGGCGTCAACTCGGCGCATCCTTTCGAGAACCCCACCGCCTGGAGCAACCTGCTGGAACTGGTGTCGATCCTGACGATTCCGGCGGCGCTGGTCTTTACTTTCGGTCATTACGTCAAAGACATGCGCCAGAGCCGCGCGATCCTGGGCTGCATGCTGACGCTGTTGCTGATCGGCGGTGCGGTGTCGCTGTGGGCGGAGTACCAGCCGAACCCGGCCCTGAACCTGGCCGGCGTCGAGCAGACCGCGCCGCTGGAAGGCAAGGAAACCCGATTCGGCACCACCGGCAGCGTGCTCTGGTCGGTGGCGACGACGGCCGCCTCCAACGGCTCGGTCAACGCCATGCACGACAGCCTCAATCCGCTGACCGGGATGGTGGCGATGGTCAACATGATGCTGGGCGAAGTGGTGTTCGGCGGCGTCGGGGTCGGCCTGAACGGCTTGTTGCTCAACGTGCTGATCGCAGTGTTCCTCGCCGGTCTGATGATCGGCCGTACGCCGGAATACCTGGGCAAAAAGCTGCAGGCGCGTGAAGTCCGGCTGCTGGTCGCGACGCTGCTGGTCATGCCGGTCGGCGTGCTGGTGCTCGGTGCCATTGCTGCCAGCCTGCCGGGGCCTGCGGGCGCAGTCAGCAACCCGGGGCCGCACGGTTTCAGCCAGTTGCTCTACGCCTACACCTCGGCCACGGCCAACAACGGTTCGGCGTTCGGCGGCTTCGGCGCCAACACCCCCTTTCACAACCTGATGCTTGCGCTTGCGATCTTCATCGGCCGCTTCGGCTACATCCTGCCGGTGCTGGCGCTGGCCGGAAGCCTGGCCATGAAAAACGCGGCGCCGCAAGGCCAGGACAGTTTCCCCACCCACGGGTTGCTGTTCGTGAGCCTGCTGACCGTCACCATCATCCTGGTGGGCGGCCTGACCTTTCTGCCGGCGCTGGCCTTGGGGCCGATTGCCGAACACCTGAGCCTGGGTTTCTGAGGACTGATCATGACTATGCCTTTGGACGTTGTAGAAACGGCTGACGCTCAGGCCGCCCGCCAAACCGCCAGCACCGGCATCAGCGCGCTGTGGCGCCCGGCCCTGGTGCAGGCGTTCGTCAAGCTGGACCCGCGCCAGCTCAAGCGATCACCAGTGATGCTGGTAGTCGAGCTGACCGCGATACTGACCACCGTGCTGTGCCTGATTCCCGATGCGCAGGTGCCGACCCACGCCGCCGTGCAGATCGCGCTCTGGCTGTGGTTCACCGTGTTGTTCGCCAACTTTGCCGAAGCCTTGGCCGAAGGGCGCGGCAAGGCGCGCGCCGACAGCCTCAAGGCCGGCAGCGAAGGCCTGAAGGCGCGGCGCCTCTCCGCAGATGGCAGCCTGCAGATCATCAGTGCCAGCGAATTGCGCAAGGGCGACGTGGTGCGGGTGGCGGCTGGCGAGATGATCCCGGCCGACGGCGAAGTCATCGAAGGGATCGCGGCGGTCAACGAGGCGGCGATCACGGGCGAATCCGCGCCGGTGATCCGCGAGTCGGGCGGCGATCGCTCGGCAGTCACCGGTAACACTCGGCTGGTGTCCGACTGGCTGTTGATTCGGGTCAGCACCAATCCCGGCGAGTCGACGCTGGACCGCATGATTGCGCTGGTCGAAGGGGCCAAACGCCAGAAAACGCCCAACGAAGTGGCGCTGGATATTCTGCTGATCGGCCTGACCCTGATCTTTCTGCTGGTGGTCATCACCCTGCAGCCGTTCGCCCGTTTCTCCGGCGGCAGTTTACCGCTGGTGTTCCTGGTGGCGCTGCTGGTGACGCTGATCCCGACCACCATCGGCGGATTGCTGTCGGCGATCGGTATCGCGGGCATGGACCGGCTGGTGCGACTGAACGTGATCGCCAAGTCCGGTCGCGCAGTCGAAGCCGCAGGCGACGTGCACGTGCTGTTGCTGGACAAGACCGGCACCATCACCTTCGGCAACCGGCGTTGCGCTGCAGTGTACGCCGCACCCGGGGTCACGCCCAAAGAGCTGGGCGAGGGCGCCTTGCTCGCATCGCTGGCCGATGACACGGCCGAAGGCAAGTCGGTCGTGGAGTTTCTGCGCAACCTGCACCCGCTGAGCGAGCCGCCGCTGAGCGCAGTGACCGGCGTGCCGTTCAGCGCCGACACGCGCTTGTCCGGCGTCGACTATCAGGGCCGCGCCTACCGCAAGGGCGCAGTGGATTCGCTGCTGGCGTTCATCGGCCTGCAGCGCTCCGAGTTGCCTGCCGCGCTGGCGCGGGAAGTCGACAACATCGCCAAGACCGGCGGCACGCCGTTGCTGGTGTGTGGCGACGGCAAACTGCTGGGCGCCATTCACCTCAAGGACGTGGTGAAGCCCGGCATTCGCGAACGCTTCGACGAACTGCGCAAGCTGGGCATTCGCACCGTGATGGTCACCGGCGACAACCCGCTGACGGCCGCTGCGATCGCCGCAGAAGCGGGCGTCGACGATGTGCTGGCCGAAGCCACGCCACAGAAAAAGCTCGAACGTATCCGTCAGGAACAGGGGCAGGGGCGCCTGGTCGCCATGTGCGGCGACGGCGCGAACGATGCGCCGGCGCTGGCTCAGGCGGACGTGGGCGTGGCGATGAACGACGGGACTCAGGCGGCGCGTGAAGCGGCCAACATGGTCGATCTCGACAGCGACCCGACCAAGCTGCTGGACGTGGTGCGGGTCGGCAAGGAACTGCTGGTGACACGCGGCGCATTGACCACGTTTTCCATTGCCAACGACGTGGCCAAGTACTTCGCGGTGCTGCCCGCGCTGTTCGCGGCGATCTACCCGCAACTGGGTGCGCTGAACATCATGCAGTTGGGCAGCCCGCAGAGCGCGATTCTGTCGGCGATCATCTTCAACGCGCTGATCATCGTGGTGCTGATCCCGCTGGCGCTGCGCGGCGTCCGCGTTCAGGCCGCGAGCGCGGCGCATCTGCTGCGGCGCAACCTGCTGATCTACGGGCTGGGCGGCATCGCCGTGCCCTTTGTCGGCATCAAGTTGATCGACCTGCTGCTGGTTGCGCTGGGCCTGGCCTGAAGCCTGCACCCGCTGTGCGCCGGGCGGCGCGCAGCGTTACCTGATTGAGGATGTGAGATGACTCCTGTACTGCGTCCGGCCTTGAGCCTGATTCTGTTGATGACCCTGATCACCGGCGTTGCCTACCCGCTTGCAGTGACCGGCGTGGCCCGATTGGCATTCCCGGCCCAGGCTGACGGCAGCCTGCTGCGCGACGGCCAGGGCCAGGTGCGCGGCTCCGCGCTGATCGCTCAGCCGTTCGAGGGTGAAGCCTGGTTTCATCCTCGGCCTTCCGCTGCGGCCTTTGCGACCGTGTCCAGCGGGGCGAGCAATCTGGCGCCGAGCAACCCGGCGTTGGCGACCCGAGTCAGTGAAGACGCCGCGCGCCTGTCGATTCCCGGGCAGGGCGCGGTGCCTCTGGCGCTGCTGACCACCTCCGGCAGCGGTCTGGACCCGCACCTGTCGCCCGAAGCGGCCGAGTGGCAGGCCGCGCGCGTTGCGGCTGCCCGGCGGTTGCCGCTGGAACAGGTGCGCGCGCTGATCGAAGCCAGCACGTCCCGGCCCCTGATCGGGCCGCCTGTCGTCAACGTTCTGACCTTGAATATCAATCTGGATCAGGTACCGTCTGCGGCACGTCAAGCGCAGCGCTGATCACCACACCACCGGGGTAGTAGAGAACTTGAGCGATTCGGGTCGAGCTGATGCATTACTGGCGCAACTGCCCCGCGAGGGACGGGGGCGGCTGAAGGTCTTTCTCGGAGCGGCGCCCGGCGTGGGCAAGACCTACGCCATGCTCCAGGCCGCACACGCCCAGCTGCGCCAGGGCGTCAAGGTGGTCGCGGGTGTCGTGGAAACCCACGGTCGCGCCGAAACCGAAGCGCTGCTCGGCGGGTTGCCGCAACAGCCGCTGCTGCGCAGCGAATACCGCGGCATGACGCTGGAGGAGATGGACCTCGACGGCCTGCTGGCGCTCAACCCTGCGCTGGTGCTGGTGGACGAGCTGGCCCACAGCAATGCGCCTGGCAGTCGCCACGCCAAACGCTGGCAGGACATTCAGGAACTGCTCTCCGCCGGTATCGACGTGTACACCACCGTCAACGTCCAGCACCTGGAAAGCCTCAACGATCAGGTGCGCGGGATCACCGGTGTCCAGGTACGCGAAACCCTGCCGGACTGGGTGCTGCAGGAAGCCTTCGAGCTGGTGCTGATCGACCTGCCGCCGCGCGAATTGCTGGAGCGGCTGCGCGACGGCAAGGTCTACGTGCCGGAGCAGGCGCGAGCCGCCATCGATGCTTTCTTCACCCAGACCAATCTCACCGCGTTGCGTGAACTCGC
>JARDZH010000152.1 GCA_029240955.1 Pseudomonas sp.
TCCGGACTCAAACTGGCGCGTCTTTTGTTTCGACGTTGAAACAAGAGGCGCGCCTTTTTATGCAAATCCCAACCATCCATCGCCCAATCCCTCTTGGCAGCGTAACGGCTGCCACACTGCGTTGCAGTCCTGTCTTGAATCCGCACAACCAATACCAGGGCCGCCCGCCCCTGATCGACACTTTACTGAGCGATCCTTTGCAGTCTTCATGGCAGTCCGCGCGTAAATAAAATTCGCCTTACCTCAAGCCTCTGAACCCGCTTCGGATGCGGTAGCCATGCCGACTGGCCCGCGATCTGCGTGATTGGCTCAAGAGCCTTCGCTTTCCCTTCTCTAGCACGCGATTAGTCAGCCTCAGGCAAATGGAGCTCTACCGGCAGACCTTGCCGGGCCACCCGGGCCTGACGCCGGCAACAGCGATCAAGGCTTTCTGAAGCAGCATCCCCCGGAAACGGCTGTCGATCTGCGGAGACCAAATGTTCAATCCCCATCTTGCGCCTGCTGCCGGGCCGGTAGACCTGTTCCGCAGTCTGTGGCGCCATCGTCAATTGATCGCCTCGATGACCCGCCGTGAAGTATTGGGCCGCTACCGCGGCTCGATGATGGGCATCGCCTGGTCGTTCTTCAATCCGCTGCTGATGCTCGCGGTCTACACCTTCGTTTTCTCCGAAGTGTTCCAGGCGCGCTGGGCCGGGCAAGACACAGGAAAGGGGCAATTCGCGATTCTGTTGTTTGTCGGCATGATCGTGCACGGCTTGTTCGCCGAGTGCGCCAACCGCTCGCCCTCATTGATCATGAGCAACAGCAATTACGTCAAGAAAGTGCTGTTTCCGCTGGAAGTGCTGCCGGTCGTGACTCTTGGTTCTGCAATGTTCCATACCGGGATAAGTCTTGTTGTTCTGCTGTTGGCCCAGTGGCTGCTGACTCATACGCTGTACCTGACGGCAATTGCCTTTCCTGTCGTGCTGTTGCCCTTATTGATATCGACATTGGGGTTGAGCTGGCTGCTCGCAGCGCTTGGGGTCTATCTGCGGGATGTCGGGCAGGTTATCGGCGTATTTACCACCGTACTGCTGTTTCTTTCGCCCGTGTTGTATCCGGTCGCCGCTTTGCCTGCGGTTTACCAACCGTGGCTACAGCTCAACCCTCTGACCTACATCATCGAAGAAAGCCGCAACGTGCTGCTGTTCGGGCAATGGCCGGACTGGCAAGCCCTGTCGCTGGCAATGTTGGTCGCCCTCATCCTTGCGGCTGTGGGTTTTGGTTTTTTTCAGAAAACCCGTAAGGGATTTGCCGATGTCCTCTGACGAGATAGCCATCAGCGTTCGCAATGTCTCCAAGTGCTTCTATACCTATGCCCGGCCGGTGGACCGGCTGCTGCATTCGGTCGTGCCCCGCATGCAACGGTGGCTCAAGCGTCCGGTGAGCGCCTATGGCCAGGAGTTCTGGGCGCTTCGCGAGATCGATTTCGAGATCGCCAAAGGCGAAACCGTCGGCATAGTCGGGCGCAATGGCTCTGGAAAGTCGACGTTGCTGCAGATCATTTGCGGCACGCTGATGCCCACCGCGGGCACGGTAGCGACCTACGGCCGGGTGGCCGCACTGCTGGAGCTGGGATCTGGCTTCAACCCCGAATTCTCAGGTCGCGAGAACGTCTATCTCAATGCGTCGGTGTTGGGTCTGGCACGTGAGGAAGTCGATCGGCGTTTCGACGACATCGCAGGGTTCGCAGACATCGGTGACTTTATAGACCAGCCGGTCAAAACCTACTCCAGCGGGATGGCGGTACGACTGGCTTTTGCCGTGCAGGCTCAGGTGGATCCTCAGATCCTGATCGTCGACGAAGCGCTGTCGGTAGGCGATGCGAGGTTTCAGGCTAAATGTTTCGAGCGGCTGCGCCAGCTCAAGAACAACGGCACCAGCATCCTGTTGGTGACTCACGCCAGTGAACAGGTGGTAACGCATTGCAACCGCGCAATCCTGCTGGACAGTGGTCGCATGCAGATGAGCGGTCCTTCCCGGATAGTCATCAACCGTTACATGGACCTGCTGTTCGGTCGCGAACGGCACCTTGAAAACAACCCTGCAACCTCAGCAGACCGAAGTCCTGACACATCAGCCCCCGACAGTGACGGACAAGGCCCGCTGCTGCTTTTCGAGCAGCAGGCGTATGAATCACGACCGGGCTTCAATCGTCATGAATATCGCTGGGGCGACGGCGCGGCAAGCTTGCTCGACTTTCATCTTGTTGCCCAGGGGCAGGTATTTCCGCCCAGCGTCGAGCCGGGCGCACATGTGGTACTGCACCTGGCGATCCGTTTCAACCGGCTGATCAGCCACCCCGTCCTGGGTTTCACGATCAAGACCAAAGAAGGCGTCACTGTCTATGGCACCAATTCGTACCTGCTCGACTGCACAGCCAGCCAAGAGCTCTATCGACCCGGATCGCAGCTCAAAGCACGCCTGACGTTCATCAACCGGCTCGCCACCGGTGATTACTTCATTTCCATCGGAGTGGCCTCCCGAGAGGGCGAAACCATCGTTCCTCATGACCGCCGTTACGACTCCATCCATTTCGTCGTCGCCCCAACGCCGCTCCTGCTGGGACTGGTCGACCTGGCCGCGACAATGGACTTCGACCAGGTACAGCACAATGATCAACCTTGAGCAGAGCGGTTACCGTCTGGACAGGCGCACTCGGGTCTGGGCACGGCCCGACTATACCGGGCTGGCATACAGCGACGGAGACGAAAGCGAAGAGCGACTGGCCGCAATCGTGCGCGAGGCACGCGATCTGAGCCTGTTGTCGGGTGAACTGAGCCGGCATTGCACCGACTGGATCACGCTCTATCATCTGGGCCGGGCGCGGGGAAATATCCTGCGGCCCTTCGAGCATCTTCTGACTGGACGGGTGCTGGAGGTCGGTGCCGGTTGCGGCGCGATCACTCGCTATCTAGGTGAATGCGGCGCCACGGTGCTCAGCCTGGAAGGCAGTCTGCGCCGTGCCCGGATCGCGGCTAGCCGAACCCGGGATCTGGATAACGTCACCGTGTTTGCCGAGCGGTTCGATCAGTTCCAGACCGACGAGCGTTTCGAAGTCATTACCCTGATCGGGGTGCTGGAGTACGCCAGCATGTTCAGCCAGAGCGGAGATGCCGCCTTGACCATGCTCAAACGTGTGCGCGAATTGCTTACTCCTGAGGGCGTGTTGCTGCTGGCTATTGAAAACCAGCTTGGCCTGAAATATTTCGCCGGCGCTCCGGAAGATCATCACGGCATGCCGATGTACGGCATAGAAGGCCGCTACCACGATAGAGGTCCCGAAACCTTCGGGCGCGCACGCCTGATGGGCCTGCTTGAAGAGGCCGGTTTCAGCCGTTCGGAATGGCTGTTCCCGGCGCCGGATTACAAACTGCCCAACTCGATCGTGACCCAGCGTGGTTTCGAGCTTGAGCCTTTCGATGCGGCCGCTCTGCTCTGGCAAAACGTCAGAAAGGACCCACAGTTACCGGGCGCCACATTGTTCAATCTGGAACGCGCCTGGCCCGTTGTGGCCAGCAACGGATTGGGCATGGACCTGGCCAATTCCTTTCTGGTCGCTGCGTCGTGCTCATTGGTGCCTGTGGTAATACCGAACATGCTGGCAGGGCATTACAACGTCAGTCGCAAGCCGGTCTACTGCAAACAGACGCTGTTCATGGAAACACCACGCAGCATTGAGGTGCATCATGAACCTCTGGTGACTGGCGGCACGGAGCAGGGCGACTACAGGCATATCCTTTCGCGCGTCGACAAGTACCGGCGTGGCAAGGCGCTCAGTCAACAGTTTCTGAATATCGCCAGCACTCCCGACTGGACGTCACGAGACTTCGGCGGCTTCATCGCGCGTTACCGCGCTGTTCTGATCTGCCTGCTTGAAGAACGCGGCGAATCCATGCCACTGGAAGATCTTGGCGAGCGACTGCCCGGTATATTCATCGATGCGGTGCCGCATAACATTCTGCTCGATCCCGATGGCCGGCCAGCGCTGATTGATATCGAGTGGGATGCCACCGCAGGCGTGGCGCTGGGACACCTGCTGGTCCGTGCGCTGCTGCTGCTGATCGCTAGCGCAGCGCCGTTCTGCCCAAGTGTCATGCCGCTGACCCGCCGCCAGTTCATTACCGAAGCGCTGTCCCATGCCGGCCTGGATATCACGGCACAGGCAATGGAGGGCTTCATTGGAGAGGAAGCGCGTTTCCAGACGTTCGTAACCGGTATTGAGACAAGTCATTTTCTGCGCTGGGAGCCTGATCAAGTCATCAATCAGAACCTGTCCTCTGTTGAGCCGCAGGTTCATGCCAGGCTGTACTTCAGTGACGAGGCTGGCAATTTCAAGGAAGCAGACCTTCTGAGTCTGGAGGTAGTGCCCGGCCACCAGCGATTGCGCTTTCAGTTGGGTGCTCTCGGAGTCCGGCCCAGACGACTCAGGCTCGATCCCGTCGACCAGCGCAGGATGTTCTCGCTGGATCGTCTGTGCATTCTCAGAAATCAGCTGCCGATCTGGAACTGGGAGGGTGAGCTTGCCAGTCTGTGCTCGTTCTCGGGTTTGCAGGCGGTCGAGAAGATCAGCTCGTCGATTCTGTTTGTCAGCCTCAATGATGATCCGTGGCTCGAGCTGCCGCTTGACCTGTCGCAACTCGACGGCACGCAGGACTGGGAGGTTTCCCTTGATCTGGTGCTGTACACCGAACAAGTGATCGGCGAGCGGCTCAGCCAGGCGCTCAATTGGGGAAGCCAGCATGAGCGTTCACTGCACAGTGCCGTGCAACCGCTTGCCGAGCAGGTACAGGGTCTTGTCCAGCGTGTCAACGAGCTGGACCAGGTCGCCCAACTGATCGAAAAAAATGTATTCGAGGGTGGAAGGGGCACAGTGCAGACCGTTGAGCGATTACTGGACGAACACCATCAACTGATCGTCGACCGTGAGGCGCAGATCAAAAGTCTGGAAGACGCGCTGCGGGGCCAGCAGATCGAGAAGGACACGCGCATACACCATCTCAATCTGCGTATTCTTGAGCTGGAAAATTCCTATAGTCGTCGGCTGGCAGCGCCAGTCAGACATTCGGTGCTCACCGGGCATCGCTTGCTGCGCGCATCCCGGTCATTGCCGGCCCTGATTCGTCGTGGCGGAGGTTTCAAGGCAACTGCGCGGCGCGCCGTTGCAGTATTGCGGGCGCAAGGCCTGCACGGAGTGCTCGAACGCGCTCGCGTGTTCAGCGGCACTCAGCCTGCAGCGCCAGCGAGTGATGAACCGGCTTCAGCGAATGAGCTGCTGCCAGTGAATGAACCGCCGCCTGCGAGTGAACAGGTGGAGGGTTCTGCGGTGCCTGATCGCAACGATTACGCGGCCTGGATTCAACATTACGACACCCTCAATGACGATGACCGCCGGGCTATTCATCAACACATCGCAGCTTGGACAGATCTGCCATTGATCTCAGTCATCATGCCGGTGTTCGACCCGCCTCTGGATCTGTTGCGCGAAGCGATCGACAGCGTCAGGAATCAGCTGTATCCGAACTGGGAGTTGTGTATTGCCGACGACGCGTCCAATAACCCCGCAGTGCGCGAATTTCTGAAAATGGTTCAGCTTCAGCATGACCGCATCAAAGTGGTTTTCCGCACTGAGAACGGCCATATATCCGCCGCCAGCAATTCAGCGCTGGATCTCGCCAAGGGCCGCTACATTGCGTTGATGGATAACGACGATTTACTGCCCGAGCACGCGCTGTACTGGGCGGCGCGCGCTATCATCGAGCACCCGGACGCAGGCGTTATCTATTCTGACGAAGACAAGATCGACCGCCAGGGCCAGCGTAGCGCGCCGTACTTCAAGCCCGACTGGAACGAGTTTCTGTTCCGTTCGCAGAACATGATTTCCCACCTGGGTATTTACCGGCGTGATCTGGTCGAGCAAGTGGGGCGCTTTCGGGTGAGCTTTGAAGGCGCGCAGGACTAC
>JARDZH010000153.1 GCA_029240955.1 Pseudomonas sp.
TGGGGTGCTAGGGGTCGAGTGTTCGAATCACTCCGTCCCGACCATATATTTCAATGACTTAGCCCAACCTTCTCAGGTTGGGCTTTTTCATGTGCGTGAATTTTGCTGTAGAGGCTGAGCTTTAGAAGCCAAGGGAGTATGCGGTACGACGCGGTGTTCCGAAGTAACCGCGTTTTCGTTCATCGCCAGCAAGCTGGCTCCCACGGGGCTGGCGTCTTACTTCTTCAACAACCGCAGTCCATTCAGCACCACCAGAACACTCACACCCACATCCGCAAACACCGCCATCCACATCGTCGCCATGCCCACCACGGTGAAGGATAAAAACACCGCCTTGATACCCAGCGCGAAAACAATATTCTGTTTCAGGATGCTGGCCGTCTGACGGGACAGCCGGATGAAGGCCGGGATTTTCCTGAGATCATCGTCCATCAGCGCGACGTCGGCGGTTTCGATGGCAGTGTCTGTGCCGGCCGCTGCCATGGCGAAGCCGATCTGCGACCTGGCGAGGGCAGGCGCGTCGTTGATACCGTCCCCGACCATCCCCACCACGTGCCCCTTCGACTGCAGATCTTCGATCGCCGTGAGCTTGCCGGCGGGCAGCAGATTGCCCAATGCCCGGTCTATGCCCACGGTCCGAGCGATGGCAGAGGCGGTGTGTTCGTTGTCACCGGTCAACATGGCAGTCTTGACGCCCAGTGCATGCAGCTCTTCGATCGCCTGCTGGCTGGACTGTTTAACCGTATCGGCCACTGCAAAGATGGCCAACGCGCGCGCAGAGTCGCTCAATACCACGACGGTCTTGCCTTGACGCTCCAGTTCATCCAGCCGAGATTCCAGCCCTGCATCGCACAGACCCAACTCCTCCAGGAGTCGATGGTTTCCAAGGTGATACTGCTGACCGCCAATATCGCCCTTGATGCCTTTACCGGGCAACGCGGCGAAATTATCGACCTGTGCAAGCGACAGCGGGTCCTGTTCGCGAGCAACCGCCAGCGACACCGGGTGATCAGATCGCCCGCCCAGGCTTGCGGCGATTATCCGCACGTCGGCTTCAGGCAGATCGACCAGATTGACCAGATTGACGAAATCGGTCAGTACCGGCTTGCCATGGGTGAGGGTGCCGGTCTTGTCCAGAGCGAGGTAATCGACCTTGGCGCCGATTTCCAGATAGATCCCGCCTTTGACCAGTATCCCCTTGCGCGCCGCTGCAGCGAGCCCGCTGACAATGGAAACGGGCGTCGAGATGACCAGAGCGCACGGGCACGCCACCACCAGCAACACCAATGCACGGTAGACCCAGTCAAACCAGGCACCGCCCATAAAGACAGGCGGGATGACCGCCACCGCCAGTGCGAAGAAGAAGACTGCCGGGGTGTAATACGTTGCGAACTGATCAACGAAAAGCTGCGTCGGTGCACGCGAGCCTTGGGCTTATTCCACCGCGTGGATGATGCGCGCCAGCGTCGTATTGTTCGCACGCGCCGTAACACGGTATTCGAAGGCGCCCGATTCGTTGATGGAGCCCGCGTAGACCTTATCACCCACCGATTTCTCGACCGGCATGCTTTCACCGGTGATCGGAGCCTGGTTGACCGTCGAATGACCTTGCTCGATCTCACCGTCGAGGCCTATGCGCTCGCCGGGTCGCGCGCGAACGAGGTCACCGACGGCCACGATTTTCGCGTCCACTTCCTTCCACTGTCCGTCAGCTTGCCTGACCGTCGCACGGTCCGGTGACAGGTTCATCAGGCCCTGAATGGCATTGCGCGCCCGGTCCAGTGATTTGGCCTCGATCAGTTCCGCGATTGTGAAGAGGAACATGACCATCGCGGCTTCAGGCCACTGGCCAATCAGCACAGCGCCGGTCACTGCAATCGACATCAATGCGTTGATGTTCAGGTTCATGTGCCGGATCGAGATCCAGCCTTTCTTGTAGGTAGCAGGTCCGCAAAGGGCGATGGATATCAACGCGGCAACGGCCACCAGCCACTCGGGAGCGGCAGAGGTCAGATGCAGGATTTCAGCGCCGACCGCCGTGACACCGGCCAAGCCAAGAGGCCACCATTTGGTTTTCGGGGCTACGACCGCAGCTGGAGCATCGCCATCGTCGATGGCTACGGCAGACATGCCCAGGCCACGAATGGCTTCCAGCGCGGCGTCCAGCACATCGGGCTGATGGGTCAGTCGGACGGTACGCCCAGGTATGTTGAATTCCAGCCCATGGACGCCTTCAAGCGATTGGAGTCTGGAGCGGATGAGGCTTTCCTCCGCAGAACAGTCGAGTTCAGCCACCTGGATTTTGATGGTTCGAGACGCATCCAGCTGTTCAGCCGTCATCCCGAGAGTCGATATCGCTTTCCGAATCTCTGCGGTATCGGCCAGGTTGTGCCGCACGCCGAGCGTCCGTTTCATCAGGTTGAATTCAAGGTGCTCGACGCCGGGCATTTTGGCGAGCTTGCCTTCGATCATCGTCTGCTCGGTAGGGCAGCACATCTGGCCGATATGGAAGGTGCTGAACGACGAGCCTGAAGACGAGGAAAAAGCGGAAGCACCGCCTGAACAGGCGGGGGTAGATGCGTCGCAGCATGTTGTCTGCGCAGCGTTGGAGCCCGAGCAGCAGCCGCCGTCAGAGACGGGCTCGTGTGGCTTGTCGAGCAGATTCGAGGGTTCGCTTAGAGCGTACAGGCGCTTTGACTCCAGGGGCGCCGGTGCGGCTTTAGCATCAGCCGAGCAGCAGGAGGGCGACCCAGCGCCAGGTCCAACCCCGGCGCTTGTGCTTTCATGCTCATGGTTCGGTGTCCACGACCCGACCGCTGCTGTTTCGACAACAGCGGGAGAATGGTCCAGTTCGCTGCAGCACTTTTTCATTCGGCGTCCCTCGGCAAGTCATGCTGCCGAGTTAACACCCTGAAGTGGCTACAGGGTCAAGTCAGGTCTCGCCTCCAACCAGCTGGATGGCGGTCACGCTTATTCAACGGCCTCAACCACGCCTTGATCTTCACCGAGGAACCCGCCGCTCTGGTGTTGCCAGAGCCGCGCGTAAGTCCCGTTTTTCGCCAGCAGTTCGCTGTGGCTGCCTTGCTCGATGATTCGCCCCTGGTCCATGACGATCAGCCGGTCCATGGCGGCGATCGTGGAAAGCCGATGGGCGATGGCGATTACGGTCTTGCCTTGCATCATTTCATCGAGGCTTTCCTGAATCGCCACCTCGACTTCCGAATCCAGAGCGCTGGTGGCCTCGTCGAGCAGCAGGATCGGCGCGTTTTTGAGCATCACCCGCGCAATTGCGACGCGCTGGCGTTGCCCCCCTGACAGCTTGATGCCGCGCTCGCCGACCAGGGTGTCGTAGCCCGTGTGGCCTTGCTTGTCGCTGAGCTGGCTGATGAATCCGTCGGCCTGAGCCTCAACCGCAGCACGGCGGATCTGCTCATCGGTGGCATCCGGTCGGCCGTAGGCGATGTTGTCGCGAATGGAGCGGTGCAGCAGCGACGTATCCTGGGTGACCATCCCGATAGCGCTGCGCAGACTGTCCTGCGTGACATGCGCGATGTTCTGCCCGTCGATCCGGATCTCGCCGCTGTCGACGTCGTAGAACCGCAGCAGCAAGTTGATCAACGTGGACTTGCCGGCACCCGAGCGCCCGACCAGACCGATCTTCTCGCCCGCGCGGATGTTCAGGCTCAGGTTATCAAGCACTTGGCGCTCGCCGTTGTAGTTGAAGCTCACCTTGTCGAAGCTGACCGCGCCGCCTTTGGTGACCAGCACTTCGGCGTTCGGGGCATCCTGCACCTTGGGGCCGCGTGTCAGGGTTTCCATCCCGTCCTGTACGGTGCCGATGTTTTCGAACAGCGACGTCATCTGCCACATGATCCAGTGCGACATGCCGTTGATCCGCAGGGCCATGGCTGTGATTGCCGCGACGGCGCCGGTGCCGACTTCGCCTTGATGCCATAGCCACAGCGAATAACCGCCCGCCGACAGGATCAGCATGACCACCAGGGCCTGATTGACGATCTCGAACTGGCTCACCAGGCGCATTTGCCGGAACCCGGTCTGCTTGAAGTCCTCCATGGCGGCCCGCGCAAAGTGCGCTTCACGTTTGGAATGGGAAAACAGTTTCACCGTGGTGATGTTGGTGTAAGCGTCGGAAATGCGTCCGGTCATCGACGACCGTGCATTGGCCTGCTCCTGGCCGACTTTGCCCAGGCGGGGCACGAAGTACGCCATCGCCAGCCCGAACAACGCCATCCACGCAATGAACGGCAGCATCAGCTTCAGGGCGAAGCCACCCGCCAGCGCAATGATCGCGATGAAGTACACCCCAATCCCGGGAGCGATCTCGATCACGGTGAACAGCACTTCTCGCACCGCCAGCGCAGTTTGCATCACTTTGGTGGTAACCCGGCCCGAGAACTCATCGGAAAAGAACGAGAGGCTTTGCCGCAGCATCAAGCGATGGAAATCCCAGCGCAGCCGCAAGGGCAGGTTGATCGCCAGTATCTGGTGCTGGACCATCGTGCGCAGCGCCACCAGCCCGATGCTGGTCAGCAATACGATGCCAATCCCCCAGAGCACGCGGCTTTCCTGTGCAGCCGCCGTTTCACCGCCCGCCTGCCAAGTTGAGAGCAGGTCCACGACCTGCCCCAGAAAGGAAAACAGCCAGGCCTCATAGATGGAAACGCCGGCGCTGAGCAGAGCGAGTGCCACCACATAACCCCGAGCGCCTCGCGTGCAGGCCCACAGGAACCGCGCCAACCCGACGGGCGGCGGCGGAAGCTCATCCGGCGGAAATGGGTCCAGCCGCTGTTCAAACACGCGAAGCATAATTGTCTCCCTAAGATCTCGTGGAGGGGATTGTGCCACTGAAAGACTGGCGCGAGGGATCGGGCGCTGCCGCACAGCGCCCTGATGACGATCCGACTTGTCGTCACGCGTCGGGGTTCAACCTGCAGACCGACAGGGCAACGCCGGCCCCGCGCCAAAAGTGACTGCCGAACCGCTTGCAACCCGCACCACCGTCCCGCATCATTCGCCCGTCCTGTCATTCCTGGTGTGTTCAGGGGTGACGCAGAAGCCCGACAATGAGTCGGGCTTTTTTCGTTTTGAGGGCAGGATATTCAAGCCTGGATGTGCGGATTGTTGCGGTTCACTCGAAAGAAATTGTCTTACCTGATACGAAAATGGTTCGTGTACATCTCGGTCATGAGTGTCATGGGCACGAACTCCAACCGGATTCTTGAACATCTGTCCGTCTGGAAACCCTGGCGGTTGGCCAAACAGATGTTGGCGCACTGGATGATGCACTGAGACGGCAGGTGCCTGTTGGCGATGTACCTGCGCAACGGCCACCAGGCGCGTTAGCAATCGATCAGCCTCTTTTCGTGCGTTCACGCACAAAAAATACTCACCACCTGAACTATCGGAACCAAATCCCGTCTTTTTCATCGTGCGTTGCGCAACTCGCTGTCTTACCGCGTCAGCGCTTGACCGGCCTGTAGGTGAAATCATGGAGAAGCACCAATTGGAAGTGACCAAAGAAGGCAGCAGGGTATACGGCAGCAACGGGGTCGAGCTGGGGCATCTCGATGCCCAGGGATTGGTGCGGATGGGCGGCGCGGTGACGTTCAAGATTGTCCGTAATGCGATTTATTCGATGCACGGACAGCATCTCGGCACCCTTAAAGGCGGCATCGGGCTGACCAGCCGCGGACAGTTCATTCTGGCAGTGGAAGGCCTCAGGCCGTGGGACTGATCACCCAACGTCGCGCTTTGACGCCGGAAAATATCTGGAAATTTAAGCAGGATAGCTAAAGGCTATTGGAGTTTTTCTCCAAGACGGTCTAAATCTTGACGGATCGATTTTGCAGAGCCCAGGTTATTTCCATGTTCCGCAATTCTCCAGTATTGACTGCAACCTATCGCAGCTATCGCATTGAAGTGCGTCTGCTTCATGCCCCTCAAGGCCTTTTGAGTGAACTGAAGCTCTTTCAC
>JARDZH010000154.1 GCA_029240955.1 Pseudomonas sp.
GACTGCTCTTCGACAACAGGCTCATCCGGCAGCATCTGCTGCTCGGGAACCGTCACCGGCTCGACCTGCACCTGAGGAGCCGCCGGCGCCTGCGGGGCCGCCGGTGCCTCGACCTGCACCTGACGGGTTTCATCCTGACGGGTGAACAGCATGGGCAGGAAGATGACTGCCACGGCGATCAGCACCAGTGCACCGACCATGCGCTGCTTGTATACGTTATCCAGCAAAGCCATTTGCAGCTTCCTCGTCGGTGAGCCGGGCCACCCACTCCAGGGCCTCGGCCACACAGTAAAAAGATCCGAACAGCAGAATTTCGTCATCGGCCGTAGCGAGCGCGCACTGCGCCTCAAGGGCCTGCGCGACACTCTGGTAGGACGTCACTTGTGCACCAAGGTTCTGTAATGCGCGCTGCAACTGTTCCGCCGGACGACTGCGAGCCGTCGGCAACGGCGCCACCGCCCAGTCATCGATGGTCGAAGCCAGCTCGGCCACCACGCCTTCCAGGTCCTTGTCGGCCAGCAGACCGAACACCGCGAGGCGTCTGCCAGTGACCGGCCGGCGTGCCAGGCACTGGGCCAGAAACAGCGCCGCATGAGGATTATGGCCGACATCCAGCAACAGGTTGAGGTCCTTGCCCTGCCACCGGACGATCCGCCGATCGAGGCGACCAGCGAGACGGGTCAGCGCCAGCGCTTGACCCACCTGTTCTGCCTGCAACGGGTAGCCCAGCAATGCAAAGGCCTGGAGCGCGAGTGCGGCGTTAGGCATGGGCAGATCCAGCAATGGCAGGTTCTGCAACTCGACCTGCTCGCCTTGCACGACGCCTCGCCAGCCCCAGCCGTGCTCGCCAAGAGTCAGGTCGAAATCCCGACCTCGCAGCAGCAACGGACAGCCCAGTTCGCCGGCCTTTGCCAGCAGCGGTTCAGGCGGATCAAGGTCGCCGCACAGCGCCGGGCGACCTTGACGAAAGATTCCGGCTTTTTCGAAGGCTACGGATTCGCGGGTATCACCCAGCCAGTCGGCGTGATCGACACCAATGCTGGTCACCAGCGCCAGGTCCGCATCGACCAGATTCACCGCGTCCAGCCGGCCGCCGAGGCCGACTTCCAGCACGACCGCGTCAAGCTGCGCCTGCTCGAACAGCCAGAATGCTGCGAGGGTGCCCATTTCGAAGTAGGTCAGACTCACGCCCTGGCGCGCAGCCTCGACGGCAGCGAACGCGGCGCACAGTTCCGAATCGGTTGCTTCGACACCCTGCACCTTCACCCGCTCGTTGTAGCGCAGCAGGTGAGGCGAACTGTAGACACCGACTTTCAGACCCTGGGCCTGCAACAGGCTGGCGACAAAGGCGCAGGTCGAACCCTTGCCGTTGGTGCCTGTGACCGTGATGACTTGCGGCGCGGGGCGAGTCAGCCCCAGTTGCCGTGCCACCTGGCGTGAGCGATCCAGCCCCATGTCGATGGCGGACGGATGCAGCTGCTCCAGATAGGCGAGCCATTCGCCCAGGGTATCGGGGGTCATACGGTAGCCGGAGCCGGCGGCACGACAACTGGCTCGATCACTGGCTCGACGAAGGTCGGGGTCGGCAGGTTCATCATCTGCGCCAGCAGGCTGCCCAGACGAGGACGCAATTCGCTGCGCGAAATGATCAGATCGATCGCCCCGTGGCTGAGCAGGAACTCGCTGCGCTGGAAGCCTTCCGGCAGTTTTTCGCGAACGGTCTGTTCGATCACGCGCGGACCGGCGAAGCCGATCAGTGCCTTGGGCTCAGCCACGATCACGTCGCCCAGCATCGCCAGACTCGCCGACACACCACCGTAGACCGGATCGGTCAGCACGGAAATGAACGGCAGGCCTTCTTCACGCAGGCGCGCCAGGACGGCAGAAGTTTTGGCCATCTGCATCAGGGAAATCAGGGCTTCCTGCATGCGCGCGCCACCGGAGGCTGCGAAGCAGATCATCGGGCAACGGTTTTCCAGCGCATAGTTCGCAGCACGCACGAAACGCTCGCCGACGATGGCACCCATCGAACCACCCATGAAGGAGAACTCGAACGCCGACGCCACGACCGGCATGCCCAGCAGCGTACCGCTCATGGAGATCAGCGCGTCTTTTTCGCCGGTCTGCTTCTGCGCGGCGGTCAGGCGGTCCTTGTACTTCTTGCCGTCACGGAATTTCAGACGGTCGACAGGCTCCAGCTCGGCGCCCAGCTCGTTACGGCCTTCCACATCCAGAAAGATGTTCAGGCGCGCACGTGCATCGATGCGCATGTGGTGGTTGCACTTGGGGCAGACGTCGAGGGTCTTTTCCAGTTCAGGGCGATACAGCACCGCTTCGCAGGACGGGCATTTGTGCCACAGACCTTCGGGAACCGAGCTTTTCTTCACCTCGGAACGCATGATCGAAGGGATCAGTTTGTCTACCAACCAGTTGCTCATGCTTTTCTTCTCCAGTACCGGTTCGGCTCGAACGCATGACGCTTGCGCGCCAGGCGCATGCCCTGACTCAAATGGTGTATGTAGCGATAGTGAAGGCAGCGATCGGCATCTGGCCGGACCTGCATACCTCGCACTTCGATTTTTCTTCAACAGCCGGGACGACGGACATTGGCACCGCCGCCCACTCGATTCGACCTGCGCGACTATGACTATTGGCAGGAACAGGCTTATGGACGGCGGCAGAACCGCCGCCGTCACATCAGGCGCCCTGGACCGCGCTCATGAATGCGAGAATCTTCTCGCGGTCCTTGATGCCCTTGCTCCTTTCGACGCCGCCACTGACATCGACCGCATAGGGGCGAACCTGCGCGATGGCCTGTGCCACGTTAGCTGACGTCAGCCCACCGGCAAGGATAATCGGCTTTTCCAGGTTGTTGGGTATCAACGCCCAGTCGAAGGTTTCGCCCGTTCCGCCGGGGACTCCCTCCACATAAGCGTCGAGCAGCAGACCACGTGCATTTCGGTAGGTGTGGCACGCCTCGACGATCTGGTCACCCGCCTTCACCCGCAGCGCCTTGATGTAGGGACGGTGATAACCCTCGCACTGCTCCGGCGTTTCGTCGCCATGGAACTGCAACAGATCGAGCGGCACCGCATCCAGTGTCTCGTTGACTTCGCAACGGCTGGCATTGACGAACAGGCCAACGGTGGTAATGAAAGGCGGCAGCGCGGCAATGATGGCCCGCGCCTGCAGCACGTTCACGGCGCGGGGGCTTTTGGCGTAGAACACCAGCCCGATGGCATCGGCACCCGCCTCGACCGCTGCGAGTGCATCTTCTATGCGGGTAATCCCGCAGATCTTGCTGCGAACGGCTGACATGTAGATACCTCAAGCCTTTCGGAAAGTCCCGAATATTAGCAAATGCTGGTCTGGCCGTCAGCCGTCAAGTTCGCTGAAGCCTGTCAGAAAATGCGGACCGATGTAGCGGTCCGGCAGCGGGAACTCATCGTGATACTCGACCTGAACCAGGTACAGACCATAAGGATGAGCCGTTACTCCACCGGTACGACGGATGCGACTTTCCAGCACTTCCCGCGCCCACTCCACCGGCCGTTCGCCTGCGCCGATGGTCATCAGCACGCCTGCGATGTTGCGCACCATATGATGCAGAAAGGCGTTGGCGCGCACGTCGATGACGATCATCTTGCCGTGTCGGCTGACCCGCAGATGGTGCAGCTTCTTGACCGGCGACTTGGCCTGGCACTGACCGGCGCGAAACGCACTGAAATCATGATTGCCGACCAGATACTGCGCCGCCTCGGCCATCCGCTCGACATCCAGCGGCCGGTGATTCCAGGTGATTTCCTGGCCCAGATGCGCCGGACGGATCTGATCGTTATAAATCACATAGCGATAACGGCGGGCGATCGCCTTGAAGCGGGCATGGAAGTTGGCGGGCATGACCTTGGCCCAGGTGACGCTCACGTCATGGGGCAAGTTGATGTTGGCGCCCATCACCCAGGCTTTCATGCTTCGCTCGGCCTGGGTATCGAAGTGCACCACCTGGCCGCAGGCATGCACGCCCGCGTCGGTGCGCCCGGCGCACATCAGGGACACCGGCGAAGCCGCGACTTTGGACAAGGCGTCTTCAAGGGTTTCCTGAACCGTCAGCACGCCGGACGCCTGACGCTGCCAGCCGCAGTAGCGCGAGCCTTTGTATTCAACGCCCAGCGCAATGCGGGAAAAGCCCTCGGCCGCCATTTCGGCTACCGGGTTATCTATGTTCGCCAAGTCTTACAGCCCGTCGGATTGCGAAAAGTCGGCCATTATACGGGCCGACCAGAAAGACGCCAGCCGACTGGCCTTGCAATGACAAACGGCCGCATAGCGGCCGTTTGTCATACAGGAGAATGATCACGCCAGACGCGACAGCATCTCCCGTGCTTCGGTTTTCTGCCCGTCGTCGCCTTCGTTGACCACTTCGTCGAGGATGTCGCGAGCACCGTCTGCATCGCCCATGTCAATGTAGGCCCGCGCCAGATCCAGCTTGGTCGCCGCTTCATCGGTACCGCCCAGGAAGTCGAACTCAGGCTCGTCATCCAGCGCCGCAGCATCGTTGGCGGTGAAGCTCGGCTCGCTCAACGGCGGCTTTTCCAGGTTCTGCGAAAGACGATCCAGCTCGGCGTTGACGTCATCGATTTCGGACGCGAACGCTTCCGACGCCGGATCGTTGTCCATCTCGTCAGCCAGCGACAGATCGAAGTCGTCGGGCAATTCCAGGTCTTCATTGACCGGCTCAGGCTCGGCAGTCCCCAGATCCAGCGGATCCTCGCCCAGACTCAAGAGGAAGTCGTCTTCGGTCTTGAGCGCCGGGTCTTCTTCCGACAGATCAAGATCGAAATCAGCCAGATCATCAGGCTGTTCATCGGCTTTCGCAGCAGTCTGCTCTTGCAGAATCGACTCGAAGCTCGGCGCAGCTGCCGCAGGCTCCACAGGCGGAACCGGTTCGTCCAGCAGCAGATCATCCGGATCAGTGACGGTAGTGACTTGCGGTGCCGAAGCCTGCTCGAATTCGTCCAGACTCAGGTCGAATTCGTCCGCAGGTTCTTCCACCTCAGGCTCAGCGACTGGCGCTACGGGCTCCTCTACCGCTGGCGCCGGATCCTGCGCCTCATCAGCTTGATCGTCATCGTCGGCCAGCAACTGCTCGACGTACTTGGCATCCAGCTCGGCGGCCAGCGCAGCAGCTGAAGCGGCGGCCGCTGCAGTCGTTGCGGCGGCAGCGGGCGAAATACCCGACTCGGTTTCAGGCTCAGCCTTGGTCAAAGACGCAACCACAGGCGCCGGCGTGTTCATGGTCGGGTATCGATCTTTTAGCTGCTCGACCTCAGCTTCACGCTTTCCCGCTGCCACCAGTTTCCTTTCGTGCGCGGCAAAGGCTTTGTTGTTGCCCTGACCTGCGTAGATTTCAATCAGCTTCAAACGGATGTCGTCGCGATCCGGATCTTCCTTGACGGCCTCTTCAAGCAGTTCGACCGCTTGATTCATGCGACCGTAGGCAATGTGAATCTCGGCCTGGACCAGCGGATCGGCCGGGCGCTCGCGCGCTGGCGTAACGGCGGCTGCGGCGGCAGCACCTGCGCCCATGCGTACATTCGGCGGCGTCACATCAAGGCCGTCGAAACTGGCGGGCGGCGTGTTCATGTCCATGTCGGACACGAATTGCGCCTCTTCAGCCAATGCGCGGGCCATACGCTTGTGCTTCTCGGCCTCGGCGCGAGCATTGCGTCGACGCGCCAGGAACAGCAGCAGCAACGCCAGCAGCAGAATCACCGCGCCACCGATCAAGCCGAGCAGAATCGGATTGTTCAGCACGTTCTGCAGTGCGTTTTCAGGCTCTTGCTCAGCGACAGGCTCCACAGCCAGCGGCTGCTCGGAGGCCGGCGTGGTGATCTGGGCAGCGCCCGGCGGCAGCGCATCTTCCGGAGCGATCTCGCCTTCAGGTTTGACCGGCGCGC
>JARDZH010000155.1 GCA_029240955.1 Pseudomonas sp.
CCTTCGGGGAAGACATCGGGATGGCCGATCTTCGCCATCAGCTCGACGTCGCTCAAGCCCGCAAGGGTCTGGCCCAGCTTGTCCTGAGCCGCAAGCGCCGCGCGTACCTGACGGAAATTCCAGCCCTCGACCAGCGTCAGGTTGTACTGCACGACTTCCTTGCGTTTCCACACGTCGAACAGCGCCTCGATATCCATGCCCGGCGTCATGCGGTACTCGCCGCTGTGCAGGGACTGGTCCGCCAGATTGAAGCGCCAGTACAGGCGCAGCCAGAACGCATCGCGGATCACGCCGTCGTTCTGCAGCCGATTCAACACGCCGGACGGCGTAGAGCCTGCTGGCACGTCGAGCAATTGCTCCTGGGGAACTTTCAAGGGTTGGTTCAAGGCCGAATGCTGTTTCCAGACGACGAAGCCCAGCAGCAGTACTGCCAGTACCACGACGGTTTCCAGCAACAGCAGAAGTTTTCGTATCACGTATCAGGTATCCAGAAGCGTGCGGGCGATGCCCTGCAGTTTACGGGTGAGCGGACCTGTCGACCAGTTCAGCCGCTCGAAACCGCGCACCGGCCATACGCCATAGACACTGTTGCAGACAAACACCTCGTCCGCCTGCTGCAGATCGCAGAGCTGCAGGTCGCGAATGTTGACTTCGACCCCAAGCTGTTGCGCCTGCTCCAGCAACTCCGCGCGCATCACTCCAGCTACGCCGCAGCGACTGAGATCGGCGGTCAGCAGCCGGTTGTCGTGCACCAGAAAAAGATTGCTGTACACGCCTTCGATCAGCCGGCCCGAGGTATCACGCATCAGACCTTCAGCATGCTCGCTGTCCTGCCATTCGGCACGCGCCAGAACCTGTTCGAGACGGTTGAGATGCTTGAGCCCTGCCAGCAGAGGCTGCTCCGCCAGACGGGTACTGCAGGGAAACAGCCGAATACCCTGTTCAGCATGCGCTGCAGGATACGCAGGCGCAGGACCGGCCTGGAGGATTCGCCGCGACTGAGCGTCAGGTGCCGGGCCGTAGCCACGCTGACCGTCTCCGCGGGTCACGATCAGCTTCATGACACCGTCGCCCATCAGCGCGGCGAAACGGGTCATTTCCGAGCGGGCCAATGATACATCCAGCGCGATTGCGAGCCGCTGGCAAGACGTTTCAAGGCGTTGCAGGTGCCGGTCGAACAGGACCGGCACGCCCGCCTTCACGGCAACGGTTTCGAAAACCCCGTCGCCGTAGGCCAGGCCGCGATCCTTGAGCGGCAACGCCTCCGCATCGCCGCCGTTGACCCAGCTGAACATCACTCGTTGAACCGGCGGAACACCAGAGAGCCGTTGGTACCGCCGAACCCGAACGAGTTCGAGATGACCGTGTCGATCGGCATCTGACGCGCCTCGTGAGGTACGAAGTCCAGATCGCAGCCCTCGCTTGGCTCGTCGAGGTTGATGGTCGGCGGGGCGACCTGATCGAGAATCGACAGGACGCTGAAGATCGCTTCGACCGCACCGGCAGCACCGAGCAGGTGACCGGTCATCGACTTGGTGGAGCTCACGGCCAGTTTGTAGGCGTGTTCGCCGAACACCGACTTGATCGCCATGGCTTCGGCCAGATCGCCCGCCATGGTCGAGGTGCCGTGGGCGTTGATGTACTGCACCTGCTCGGGGTTGACCCGGGCATCGCGCAGCGCATTGACGATGCAGCGGGCAGCGCCTGCGCCGTCGTCGGGCGGCGACGTCATGTGGTAAGCGTCGCCGCTCATGCCAAAGCCTACCAGCTCCGCATAGATGGTCGCGCCACGCGCCCTGGCGTGTTCGAGCTCCTCGAGTACCATCGCGCCGGCACCGTCGGACAGCACGAAGCCGTCGTGGCCTTTGTCCCACGGACGGCTGGCACGGGTCGGGTCGTCGTTACGGGTCGACAGCGCGCGCGCTGCGCCGAAACCGCCCAGACCGAGACCACACGCCGCCATTTCCGCGCCGCCGGCGATCATCACGTCGGCTTCGTCGTAGGCAATGTTGCGTGCCGCCATGCCGATACAGTGCGTGGCCGTCGTGCAGGCCGTGGCAATGGCGTAGTTGGGACCCTGTGCACCCAGATGGATGGACAGGAACCCGGAAATCATGTTGATGATCGAACCTGGCACGAAGAACGGCGAAATCCGTCCCGGACCCTGCTCGTGCATCAGGCGACTGCTGTTTTCGATATTGGTCAGGCCACCGATACCCGAACCCATGGCGACGCCTACGCGGTCGCGGTTCGCATCGGTGACTTCGAGCCCGGCGTTGCGCACTGCCTGAAAGCTGGCTGCAAGACCGTACTGAATGAAGAGATCGAGCCTGCGAGCTTCTTTGGGCGCGAGGTATTCCTCGACGTTGAAGCCCTTTACCGAACCACCGAAACGGGTGGTGAAGGCTGAAAGGTCCGTGTGCTCGATAAGGCCAATGCCACTGCGGCTTTCCAGAATGCCTTGCCAACTGCTGGGCACATCATTGCCCAGTGGCGAAAGCATGCCCATCCCGGTGACCACGACGCGTCTACGCGACACAGGACTCTCCTTCTCTCTCGTTGAAAACGTTGCATCGTTTTAAAGAAAAAACCGCACGCCGACAGGCAGTGCGGTTTTCCCATGACAGCTAACAGCGGTTACAGGGCATTACGCCTGGTGGCTGTTAACGTAGTCGATAGCCAGCTGAACGGTGGTGATCTTTTCCGCTTCTTCGTCAGGGATTTCGGTCTCGAATTCCTCTTCCAGAGCCATGACCAGCTCAACGGTGTCCAAGGAGTCAGCGCCCAGGTCTTCAACGAAAGAAGCAGCGTTGGTGACTTCTTCTTCTTTGACGCCAAGTTGCTCAGCAACGATTTTCTTGACGCGCTCTTCGATGTTGCTCATAGCTAGTTTTAACTCCTAGTGGAAATATTCAGGCTTCGGGCCGGTGGGTAAGTGTATAGAAGAGGTTTTGCGAATTTCAAGCTAAACGCTCCCCCCTTACACCCAACCGGCCTCATGCCCGTTGAGAGATTGCAGCTTTATAACGGATTTTCAGACAGCTGGTGTGACATTTTTGCGACGTCTCGGGTCACATCAGCTCATGTACATGCCGCCGTTGACCGGGATTGTAGCTCCGGTCACGTATCCCGCACCCTCGGATGCAAGAAATGCGACGACGTGTGCGATTTCCTGCGCCTGCCCAAGACGGCCCAGCGGGATCTGAGTCAATAGGGACTCACGTTGCGCCTCGGGCAGCTCACGCGTCATATCGGTATCGATGAAGCCCGGCGCCACGGCGTTCACGGTCACTGCACGCGAACCGACTTCACGAGCCAGCGCGCGACTGAAACCTTCCAGCCCCGCCTTCGCCGAAGCATAGTTTACTTGACCGGCGTTGCCCATTGCACCGACAACCGAGCCGATGCTGATGATGCGGCCCCAGCGAGCCTTGGTCATGCCGCGCAGCACGCCCTTGGACAGGCGGAACAGGCTGTTGAGATTGGTATTGACCACGTCATACCATTCGTCATCTTTCATGCGCATCATCAGGTTATCGCGAGTGATGCCGGCGTTATTGACCAGGATCAACGGCGCGCCCACGCGCTCCTGAATGGTGCCGAGAACCGAATCCACCGATTCGGCGCTGCACACGTCCAGCATCAGGCCGAAACCTTCGATGCCCGCTTCCTTGAATGCCGCGCTGATACGCTCGGCACCGGACTCGGAAGTCGCCGTGCCGACGACGGTGGCACCATTGCGACCCAGCTCCAGGGCGATGGCTTGACCAATACCGCGGCTGGCGCCGGTGACCAGTGCAACTTTACCTTGCAGGCTCATGCAGGCTTCTCCTAATCAGGCCAGTGCCGCACGCGCGGCGGCAAAGGCGTCTGGGGTATCCAGATTGTAAGTAGTCACGCCTTCGGCGCAACGCTTGTTCAGGCCGGCCAGGACTTTGCCCGGGCCGCACTCCACCAGCTGGGTCGCGCCATGGCTGGCCAGACACTGGATGGACTCGACCCAGCGAACCGGCTTGTACAGCTGCTCCAGCAGATCACGCTTGAGGGTCGCAAGGTCGCTGACCGCCGAAGCACTGACGTTCTGTACCAGAGCGATTTCCGGGGCCTGCCACTCGATTGCCTCGATGGACTCGGCGAAACGCTCGGCCGCCGGACGCATCAGTTCACAATGCGAAGGCACGCTGACCGGCAACGGCAGCGCGCGCTTGGCGCCACGCGCCTTGCAGATGTCCATCGCACGCTTGACGGCTTCGGCCGCGCCGGCGATGACCACCTGGCCTGGCGAGTTGAAATTGACGGCGCTGACCACTTCACCTTGCGCAGCTTCAGCGCAGGCGGCGATCACGTCGGCGTCTTCCAGACCCAGAATCGCAGCCATGCCGCCCTGACCGGCCGGCACCGCTTCCTGCATCAGTTGACCACGACGCTCGACCAGCTTGACCGCGTCGGCCAGTGTCAGGCTCTGCGCTGCAACCAGCGCACTGTATTCGCCCAGGCTGTGACCTGCGACGAACGCAGGAACCGCGCCGCCTTCGGCCAGCCAGACGTGCCATAACGCGACGGACGCGGTCAGGATTGCAGGCTGAGTCTTGTCGGTCTGATTGAGCAGCTCGGCCGGACCCTGCTGAGTCAGCGCCCAGAGATCGTAGCCCAGCGCGTCGGACGCTTGCTCGAAAGTATCGAGGATCAAAGGATGCTGTGCGCCCTGCTCGGCGAGCATGCCGAGCGATTGCGATCCTTGACCCGGAAAGACGAATGCGAGGGATGCAGACATTAAACAAGCCCCTGAATGATTGTCGCCAAATGGGCGTTCGAAACAGGTCGAACGCAGGAATCAAAATTACATGACTGCCGGTTTGGATGACCGGGCAGTCAGATGCGTCACATCTTCACCGATCACTGCTTCGCAGCAGTGCTTCAAGCCTGCCATGCAAACGTTGCGGCAGGTTTTCCCGAGTCTCGATCACGGCCCGCCGTATCGCACTCTGGAACGCCTGAACGCCCGCCGAGCCGTGACTCTTGACGACGATCCCCTGCAATCCGAGCAGACTCGCACCGTTGTGGCGGGCGGGCGCCATGTCGGCCTGCAGACGTCTAAGCACCGGCATTGCAACCAGCCCTGCCGCGCGCGTCAACGGATTACGGCGAAACAGCGCCTCGATCCGGGCAGCGATCATGGTCGCAAGCCCTTCGCTGGACTTGAGCAGAACGTTGCCCACGAAACCGTCGCACACCACCACGTCCGCCTCACCGCGGTACAACCCATCACCTTCGATGTAGCCGACATAGTTGAGCCCGCGAGCCTCCTGCAACAGCGCTGCGGCCTGCTTGACCTGCTGATTACCCTTGATGTCCTCGGTACCGACGTTCAACAAGGCCACCCGCGGTTTCGGCACGCCGAGCGTTTCGGCCGCAACCGACCCCATCACGGCGAACTGGTAGAGCGCCTCGGCACTGCAATCGACGTTCGCGCCCAGGTCCAGCAACTGACAATAGCCGGTACGTGTAGGGATCGCCGCGACCATTGCCGGGCGGTCGATACCGGGCAAGGTCTTGAGCATGAACCGCGACAGCGCCATCAGCGCTCCGGTATTACCGGCGCTCACGCACGCCTGGGCCTGCCCGTCCGCCACCAGACCTAACGCCACGCGCATCGACGAGTCAGGCTTGCCACGCAATGCCTGAGACGGACGCTCATCCATGGTGATGATTTCGCTGGCCTGCACAACACGCAGGCGTGAGCGATCCACACCATCATCACGGGAATGACGGACGGCGATCAGGTCTTCAATAAGGGATGTTTGGCCGACGAGGACCAGGTGCAGCGAGGGTGTTGCGGTCAGGCACGCGAGGCTGGCCTGAACAATGTTGCGGGGACCGAAGTCCCCGCCCATTGCGTCGATCGCAATGATCGGAGCGGACAAGAAATTACTCGTCAGCGCCCTTGTCGAT
>JARDZH010000156.1 GCA_029240955.1 Pseudomonas sp.
GTTGGATAGGCCAGCAACTGCTCGCGCGCTTCTGCGGCGATCGCCCCGGGCTCGCGCCCATCCTGGCCGAGGAAGCCATGAGAGTGGTCGGCGAACCTGTTACGGCGCAGCCCGGCATCGATCACCAGAATCTTGCGCCGAGCGCGCGCCAGCTGAAGGCCTGCGGAGATACCCGCGTAGCTGCCACCCATGATGATCACGTCGTAAGCCATGGTTCAGTCCTGCTCTCAAGTAGTGGAATCAAGACACAACGTAAGTTGCGTGATAGCGGAGTGTCAAGCCTCTCGTAACTTGTGATGTTTCAAGCGATACTCTCAGGCCCTGACGTATGGCTGATCCCCGTGAGAAACGACACTCGACTGTCCCGCATGCTTCACGTTCTGATTCATATGGCGCGCCATGAGCTGCCGGCGACGTCCGACACCCTCGCCAAAATGCTGGGCACCAATCCGGTGGTCGTTCGCCGGACCATGGGCTTGCTCAAGAAGCAGGGTTACGTGGGTTCGGAGAAAGGGCAACGCGGAGGATGGACACTGGCCAGACCGTTGGCCGACATCACGTTGCTGGATGTCCACAACGCGCTGGGGCCGTCCTCGCTGTTCGCCATCGGTCTGTCGACCGATCACCCGGAGTGTCTGGTCGAGCAATCGGTCAACGATGCATTGACCGACGCGTTCGAAGCTGCACAGGCGTTGCTTCTGGAGCGGTTGGGAGCCGTGACGCTCGAACAGCTGGCCGACGATTTCGAACGGCGATACCAGAGTCGCTGAGGCTGAGGTAACCGGGGCGTTGAGTCTGCCTGCGATCCTTTTCCCTCAGACGCTGCGCGTCACTCCACCGTCGACTCTGAGGTTCTGACCGGTTATATAAGCGGCACCCTCGCTCGCCAGGAATGCAATCGTGGCGGCGATTTCCTCCACCGTGCCATAGCGTTTGAGAGGCACGCTCTCCCGTCGCTCATCCGTGGCAGGCAGGCTGTCAATCCAGCCGGGCAGGACGTTATTGATCCGTACGTTATCTTTGGCGTAGGTGTCGGCGAAAATCTTGCTGAAGGCCGCCAGGCCTGCGCGGAACACAGCGGAGGTCGGGAACAGGTCCACAGGCTCAAAGGCCCAGGCCGTCGAGATGTTAATGATGGCGCCGCTTTTTTGCTGCTGCATGAGGGGGACGACGAGGCGCGTAGGACGAATTACGTTGAGCAGATAAGTATCAAGTCCTTTATGCCAGTCCTCATCACTTATCTGGGTGATTGGGGCGCGAGGCCCGTGGCCGGCACTGTTCACCAGCACGTCGATGCGGCCCCACGTGCCATGGACGGAATCGATCAGACGCTGCAGATCGTCCACCGACTGATTGCTCCCGGTGACGCCAATCCCACCCAGCTCGTTGGCAAGCGCTTCGCCTTTGCCGGACGACGATAAAATCCCGACCTTGAAACCGTCGGCAGCCAGGCGTTTGGCGGCCGCCGCGCCCATCCCGCTTCCGCCCGCTGTAATGATCGCCACTTTTTCTACGGTCATGCTGCCTCCTCAAGTGATTGGACTCGGCATCGCGAGTTCAATCACGGTAGCAGCACGCATCCGATCAAGTGAGCCATGCAGGCTTTCATCATCCAGTAGAAAAACTATCGTTTGCCGGCGGCCTGTCCGACTAGCCAGCCTCTGACCGTGGTCAAGGCATGCGCCTCCTGCGCGCGCCGTGGCCATACCAGATAGAACGCCTTGTCAGGCTGAAACTCGTGTGGATAGATCTGCGTCAGGCGGCCTGAAGCGATATCGTCATTTACAAAGAAGCGGCTTGCCAGAGCAATGCCTTGCCCGGTGATGGCAGCTTCAATCGCGAGTGACGTCTGATTGAAACGCATATTGCGCGCTGTCGGCCGCATGGGCTCGCGCAACGCTCCTGCGATGAACTCTGGCCAGAAGTTGTGCGCATCATGCAGCAGTAGAAATTTTTGAAGATGCGCTATGTCCGTGGGCACGCCGTTCTTGGCGATCATCTCAGGGCTTGCAACCGCGATAACCCGCTGTTCCAGGAACAGCTTGGCTTCAAGCCCGGGCCCGAAGGGCGGGCGCCCATAGCGTATCGCAATGTCGACGCCGTCAGTCTGGAACCGGGAAAGCCTGTCTGTTGCCAGCACCCGGAGGTCGATGTCGGCATGTGCCTGCGCAAAGGTTCCAAGCCTGGGGATGAGCCATCTTGAGGCAAGGCTTGGCGTCACGCTCACTGTTACGCGCGAGGGCTCAGGTTTCAGCGTTCGGGTTGCCTCGTTGAGGAGGGCAAGCGCTGTTCGTACGCTGCCGCTGTAGTTTCTTCCCTCGTCCGTCAAGCCAAGTCCGCGAGGCCGTCGCTCGAATAGCTTGAGCCCCAGGTGACGTTCCAGTCCCCGGACTTGCTGCGCCACCGCCGCTTGGGTCACGCCCAGCTCTTCGGACGCCAATCGAAAGTTGAGATGCCGTGCCACCACCTCAAATACTCTGAGTGCGTTGAGAGGGGGCAAGGATGAGAAGCCTTCGGGCATAGGGCGGAATTCTAGTGCGTCAGAGGAGGGCGTTTGCTACATCGCATGGGTCCAGTCTGCGACAGACCCGTTGTTTCAGGCGAGCGGCATCAGGTTTTTCGAGGCTAACTATAAACCCTGATGACGGGGACGGATTACCTATTAACCCAAACGCACCAATGAAAACGGACTGGCAGCAAATCAGCGAGATGATGAATAGCGGCCACGACAGCTGCCACTCTGCTTCATATCAATCTGCTACCGACCAAGATTGCACAGGATTTGCTTTTCTGCATAAAATGAGAAACATTCTCATCAATCTTTGATTGGTTTTCGATGGCCGACTCGCCTGACATTCAGCAACTGTACCGTAGTCACCAACCGTGGCTTGTCGGCTGGCTGTACCGCAGGGTGCAGAGTCGTTGTGATGCGGCTGACCTGAGTCAGGAAACATTCTTGCGTCTGCTTGGCGGGACAGTGGATGCCGGGGATCTGCGGGAGCCTCGCGCTTACCTGTCGACCATTGCGCGTCGGCTGATGATCAATCTCTTTCGCCGTCGCTCCCTTGAGCGCGCCTATCTTGAAGCATTGGCCAGCGTTCCAGTGGAGGATGGGCTCTGTGCCGAGCACCAAGCGGCGGTGCTCGAAGCCTTGAACGCGGTGGATGCCATGCTCAGCGGGCTTCCCCGGAAAGTCCGACGTGCCTTCCTGCTCTCTCAGTTGGAGGGCTACACCCACGAGCAGGTCGCTGAAGTCATGGGAGTGACCGTGCGTTCGGTTCACCGGTATCTCGTTCAGGCCTTTGAAGAATGTATCCACCTGGCTTCGCGGGAACTGCCATGAACCCGGCAGATCAGGTGGTTTCCCGTCCAGTTGCGCGCATCGCTGCGCAGTGGTTTCTGCGCTTGCACTATGGTCACCCGAGCGATCAGGAACGGCAGGTTTTTGAAGCGTGGAAGTCGGCCAACGAGGAACATGAGCGAGCATGGCAACTGGCGGGTCGACTCAGCGATCAACTGCAAGCCTTGCCCAGAGAGTTGTCCGTCGCCACGCTGGAGCGCCCGGCGCTCATCAGCCGGCGCGCGGCGCTGGGTGGCATCACCTCGATGATTGTGCTGGCCTCGCTCGGCATCGCGTTGCCACGGACCCGAACTTACGGAGCGCTCACCGCAGACCTGCGCAGTCAGCCCGGGATCATCGAGCATCACACGCTCTCCGACGGCAGCGTGATTACGCTCAATACCGACAGTGCCGTTGACGTCCAGTACACCCGGACGACTCGGAAACTGATCCTGCGCAAAGGTGAGCTGTTTGTCGCCACTGCCCAGGACACGCGTCCGATGGTTGTTGAATCCCTGTACGGTGCATTCGCCCCGGTGGGGACGAGGTTCAACATCCGGCAGTACGCCGATCACGACCTTTTGTATGTGGAAGAAGGGAAGGTCAATGCATCATTACTCGGGATGCCCGACACGTCGGTGACCGTCCCGGCCGGCGGGCGCGTTCGGGTGAGCAGTACGGAGGTTGCCGGTGACGCGTTGCTTGCCGCCCCTGAATGGATCAACGGCATTCTTCGCGCCAACCGGATGCGTCTTGTCGATCTGCTTGCCGAGCTCGGACGTTATCGGCGCGGATGGATACGCTGCGCTCCGAACGTTGCAGAACTGCGGATATCCGGGGTGTTCCAGCTCAACGACATCGACGCCGCACTCGCCGCGTTGGCGATGAGTTTCCCCGTAGAGGTGCGTTACGTCACCCGATATTGGGTGACCGTGGCCAGTGCCTGAAAATAATTGTCCGGTTTTGCCGAGGGGGCGTGTCCTCTTCCTGACTCGTATTCATTTCGTACTCAGGATCAGCTCATGACTTGCCGAACATTTTCCCCCTCTCCGTTACGCGTCTTGCGGCTGGCCCGCGCTTTTGGAGCCCCTGTGGTCGCAGGCGTTGGAGCATTGCTGGCGCCCGAAGCGTTCGCCGAGCAAGTCAAACGCTACAGCATCGCCGCCGGGCCACTGACCGAGGTGTTGAGTACATTCGCGGCGAGCGCAGGCGTTACGTTGCCGATCAACGCGACGCTTACCGATGGCATCGCCAGTCCCGGGTTGACGGGGGAATGGACGACGTCGAAGGGCCTTGATCAACTGCTGCGGGGCAGTGGGCTGGAGGCAAGCCCTCAACCGGGCAATACGTATGTCCTCAAACGACGTCCACACAGCTCGGGCGTTGAGCTGGATTCGCTGCGCATCGAAGGTCAGCACGATTCCGGATCGCTGGCACTCGGAACGACAGAGGGCTATCGAGTTTCCAGAAGTACCGTCGGCACCAAAACCGACACCGCTTTGCGCGACATCCCTCAGTCCGTTCAGGTCGTCCCGCGTCAAGTGCTGGAAGACCAGCAAGCCACAAGTCTCGCGGATGCGGTCAGCAACGTGAGCAGCATTCAACGAGGCAATACCCACGGCGGCACAGTCGAAAGTTTCTTCATGCGAGGGTTTCAGGCGACGACTTACGCCATCGACGGCGTACTGACCAACTCGCTGGGCGTCCGGCCCGAGATTCTCACCGACCTGGTCAACGTCGAGCGTGTCGAGGTGCTCAAAGGGCCGGCGTCCGTGCTGTACGGACGAGGCAATCCCGGCGGGCTGATCAATATCGTCACCCGGCGACCGACCTTCGTTCCGGAAGGCCAGGTGAAACTCCAGGCCGGATCCTATGACTACCAGCGAGGTCAGGCCTGGGTCAGCGGGCCGTTGTCCGAAGACGCCGGTTTGGCGGGCAGCGTGGCGATGGCTTACCAGACCAAAGGCAGCTTTCGCGAGCACTACCGCGATACGCACCGGCGGCACGTTGCGCCCACGCTGTTCTGGGCGCCGGGCGACGTTACACGGGTCGAAATGGGGCTGGAATACACCGAGACAGACAGCCCTTATGATCGGGGGCTTCAGGTTATCGGCAATCGTATCGACAGCCGACATAAGGTTTTCCTCGATGAACCCTGGTCGCATGCCAGCAGTGACAAGGAAGCGGCCTGGCTCAAGGTGGAACATGACGCCAGCGACTGGTTGACCTTGCGCCAGGTCACCCGCTGGGATCACTCCACAAAGGACATGCTCAACATTTCTCAACGCACGCTCCTGGCCGACGGCCGTACCATCAGCCGGCGTGCCACTGATTTCGATGAGGCGATGTACTCGCTGAGTACGCAATATGAAGCCCTGATGCGGTTCACCACCGGTGGCCTGCAGCACAATGCACTGATGGGCGTCGAGGCGGTTGATGGCAAGCGCCGCGTTACCATGCTGCGGGCGAACCTGGCGTCCATCGATCTCTACAATCCGGTGGTTGGCGCACTCCCTGGTACCTTCAACTTCGGGGAAGATTCCAGGTTTCGGCAATCCAGTTACGGCGTGTACCTCCAGGACCAGATCGATCTGAGCG
>JARDZH010000157.1 GCA_029240955.1 Pseudomonas sp.
GCCTCGGCCCGGCTCAATCTGTATGTCGGTGTCGGCCTTGGGTTCCTGGCTGCTTTCATCCTCGGTATGTTTATCAGTCGCACCATCAGCCGGCCGATTGCGGAAGCGGTTGTCAGCGCTCAGCGCGTTGCCAGCGGCGATCTCACTCAGCCTATCGTCAGCACCCGTCGTGACGAAGCCGGCCAACTGCTCTCTGCGTTGGGCGACATGCAGACCAGCCTGAAAAACACCATTCAGCAGATCGCCAGCGCCGCCGACCAGCTTGCCTCGGCGGCCGAAGAGCTCAACGCTGTTACCGAAGAAAGCAGCCGCGGCCTGAATCGTCAGAACGACGAGATTCAGCAAGCCGCTACTGCCGTGACTGAAATGACAGCAGCCGTGGAGGAGGTTGCACGTAACGCCATGTCGACTTCCGACGCATCGAAGCTCACCAGCAACGAAGCAGCCTCGGGTCGGGACCAGGCGCGTGAAGCGGTGAAGGCCATCAATACCGTGAGTGCTGAAATCAGCTCGTCGACCACCATGGTCGAAGAACTGGCAGGCCGGGTACGCGATATCGGTCAGGTGCTTGACGTGATCCGCGGTATTGCCGAACAGACCAACTTGCTGGCGCTGAACGCCGCTATCGAGGCTGCACGGGCCGGCGAGCAGGGCCGTGGCTTTGCTGTGGTCGCTGACGAAGTGCGTGCACTGGCTGCACGTACTCAGGCTTCTACCGGCGAGATCGAAACCATGATCGGCACCGTCCAGAACAGCGCAGACCAGGCGGTTCGCGCCATGGGCAACAGCCGGACGCTGGCGAGCAATACGCAGTCGCTGGCGCAAGCCACCGGCCAGTCGCTTGAGCGCATCGCTCAGAGCATTGCGGAAATCAACGACCGCAACATGCTGATTGCCACCGCTTCGGAAGAGCAGTCGCATGTGGCGCGTGAAGTGGACCGCAACCTGATCAACATTCAGGACCTGTCGACACAGACCGCCGCCGGCGCGCATCAGACCAGCGCTTCCAGCCAGGAATTGTCACGCCTTGCCGTGTCGTTCAACAGCCTGGTGGGCAAGTTCAAGATCTGATCGGTTGCATAAACAAGAAAGGCGGCCCCATAGAATGGGGCCGCCCTTTTTTATTGTATGCCGCAGCCGCCGTCGCGGGTAAACGCGCGCCTACAGCCAGCTGAGGCCTGTAGGGAGCGCGCTTGCCCGCGACAGCGGTGCTTCAGCCGCGGCTGCAGAAACAAGAAAGCCCGCACTAGGCGGGCTTTCTTGTTCAGGCTGAAAAGCTATACGGATCGAACTTACTGCTCGTTGCTCGATTCCAGCTTCTTCTTCGCTTGCGCGTGCCCTTCTTCAAGCGTCGAGCGCACGTCCTTCACTTGCTTCTCGGACACGGCGGCCGCTTGGTTCGACCAGCCTTGACGCAGGAACGACGCGAGTTCTGCCACTTCGGTGTCGTTCAAGCGCCAGGCGAAGCCCGGCATCGGCAACACGGCTGGCGCACGTTCAGTCGACGGCGTTTCAGCCCCCGCCAGAATCACGTGAATCAGCGCGGTCGGGTTCTCGGCATTGATTACCGAAGCACCGTCCAGCGACGGGAAGACCCGCGAAGCGCCTTCGCCTTTGACGAAGTGGCACGCGTTGCAATTGTCCAGATACAGACGCTCACCGAGGGTCAGATCCTTGGCTGCGGTCAGCTTGCCGGCCGTGGCGTCAGTGCGCTTGGCGTCGTGCTGATAAACCCCTTTGCCGCCTGCGGACAGGGATTTCAGGTAGGCGGCCATCGCATGCAGGTCCTCATCGGACATGTGCGAAGTGCTGTTGGCGACCACATCAGTCATCTCACCGGCAACCGAGGCCTTGGCGTTGCGGCCCGAACCCAGGTAATCGACGATCTCATCCTGCGACCAGTGATCGACACCGCGCAGCGCCGGAACATTCCAGTCGTTGAGCAGCGCGCCGGTCAGGTAGTTGGCGTCTTTTTCATCAAGACCCTTTTCCTGCATGGTCAACGCACGCGGTGTGTGGCAAGAGCCGCAGTGGCCCAGGCCTTGAACCAGATACGCACCACGGGCGATCTGCGCGTCGGCATCCGACTTGGCAGCTGCCATTGGAACGCTGACGGACTCAGGCGTTGGCGAGAACAGCGTGCGCCAGTACGCCAGCGGCCAGCGGATCGAAAGAGGCCATGGGATATCGTTGGCTTTGTTCGCCTGCTTGACCGGCTCTACGCCTTTCATGAAGTACGCATACATCGCTTGCGTATCTTCTTCGGTCACACGAGCGTAGGACGGGAACGGCATCGCCGGGTACAGCGCGCTGCCGTCATGACCGACGCCGCGGCGCACTGCGCGCTCGAAGTCGCCATACGTCCAGCCACCAATACCAGTCTCTTTGTCAGGCGTAATGTTGGTCGCGTAGATGGTGCCGATCGGCGAAGCGATGCCATGACCGCCTGCGAACGGCTTGCCGTCGTGGCTGGTGTGGCAGGCCACGCAGTCGCCGGCGCGTGCCAGGTATTCGCCTTTCTTGATCAGCTCGGGCGTGATTTCCTGAGTCATCTGCGCCGAAGCATCGCCTGAGCGGTTGAGGAACACGCTGACCAGCCAGGCCAGCAGCGCGATCACCACCGCCGCAACGATCAGCCCCAACAACAGGGAGCGGGATTTGGATTTCATGGTCTCGCTCCTTATGCCTGAACCAGCGGGCCAGGGTTCTTCAGGTACTGATCCTTGATGGCCTGAGCCGAGAACAGCGTGAGTGCACCGATCAGTGCGGTCGGGTTAGCCTGGAAGTTCTGCGGGAAGGCGTTGCCGCCCGGCACGAAGACGTTATGCACGTCCCAGCTCTGCAGGTAACGGTTCAGCGCGCTGGTCTTGGGCGAATCGCCCATGATTGCGCCGCCGACGTTGTGGGTCGATACGTACTTGGTGATGTCCCAGTGCGAATCCATACCCAGGAAGCTCTCGCTGTAGCTGTCCGGGTTCAGTTCCTTGGTGATGTCCAGCACGATCTTGCGCAGGTGTTGCTGCAGCTTCAGCTCGTTCTGTTTCCAGTCGAAGGTGATGCGCAACAGCGGCTGACCCCATGGGTCCTTGTAAGTCGGATCCAGGTCCACATAGTGGCCGCGATACGACATGCAGCCGGTGGAAATGCTGACCTTCATGGAATGGCCGTACCAGTCCTGCATGCCTTCTTTCCAGCCCTGACCCCAGGCCGGTGTGCCAGCTGGCAATGCGGTGCCGATCGGCGTACCGGTGGCTTGCGAACTGTGGATCTTGGCGCCGCCGATGAAGCCCAGCGACGGACCGTCGAAGTTGCCTGGCGAAACGTCGTTGAACATCTGCCCGGTAGCACCGGCGGTGGCGAACGGGTTGAACTCCTTGTCCTTGAAGAACAGGGTCGAACCGCCGTTGCTCAGGAACGCATAGTTGCGGCCCACAGTGCCGGTTTCAGTGATCGGGTCGTAAGGCTTGCCGATGCCCGACAGCAGCATCAGGCGCACGTTGACGAACTGGAACCCGGCCAGAACCACGATGCCGGCAGGCTGGAACACGATGTTGCCGTCTCCGTCCGCATAGGTCACGCCACGGGCGGTCTTGCCGTCCGGGTGCAATTCGACCTTCAACACGTTGGCGTTAACGCGATAGTCGAAGTTCTTCATGCGCTTGAGCGAATCCATCACCGCAGTCTGCGGCGAAGCCTTCGAGTAGTTCAGGCATGGGTACTTGCTGCAGTAACCGCAGTAGTTGCACGGCGCGATCTGGTTACCGTAAGGGTTGGTCCAGGCGCGGGACACGTTTGCCGATGGGTTGGGGAACGGGTGGTAACCCAGCTTGCGCGCGACGTCGGCAAACATCTTGTTGTTGAGCGTGTCTTCCAGCGCAGGCAGGGGATACGGGCTGGAGCGCCGACCTTCGAACGGGTCACCGCCTTCCAGAATCTTGCCGTTCAGGTTGCCGGTGTTGCCGGACAGACCGCAGATCTTGTCGAACTTGTCGAGGTACGGTTCGATCTCGTCCCAGGTGAACGGGTAATCACCGATGCGCATGTCTTCTTGCAGGATGCCGGGCTTGTAAGCCTGATCCGCATAAGTCTTGAGCTTGATGTCGGTTTCGGTCGGACGGATCAATACGCCGGTCCAGTGCAGACCCGAACCGCCCACGCCAGTACCCGGAACGAACGCGCCCCACTTGCGGGTCGGCAGCGCGACGCTCTTCTCGTTGTGACGGACGGTCAACGCGCCGTCTTTAGGCGTGACCATGATCTTGTTGCGCACGCCATAGGCGTACTGGTCAGCGGGCTTCGGGTAAGCGAAATCGGCGTTGGAGCGATCTTCACCGCGTTCCAGAGCGCGTACTTTCAAGCCTGCCTGAGCCAGTTCGATGCTCATCAGAGAGCCGGCCCAACCCAGGCCGACGACGACGACATCTACTTCGTCATTGGTAATATTTGCCATAAAAAACCTTTGCTAATGCTTGGCGAATGGAGGTCAGCCGCGTTGACCGCTGAGACTGACCGGCCCGAGCGGGTACTTGACGTTGTGTTGCGCCACCCATTCCAGGTAACTGGCGCGAGCACCCGGGAAGCCGATGGCGATCCACGCCTTCATGCCCTTGTTGCCGCCGTAGATCGGGTCGGACAAATAGCCCTGTTGGACATGCGCCAGCACTTCGTTGAAGAACAGCTTCGCTTTGAGCACGTCTTCGCCGTAGGTCTTGAAGTTGATTTCGCCGGATTGCAGTTTCTTGAGCACGCTGTCCTGGCCTGCTGCGTCGAGCTGGGCGAAGGTTTTGCCGTGCTGCTCCTGACACCAGGCGTCGCCGGCCTTGATGCCGTTGCGATAGATCTGCTGCGGGGTGTACGGAATCTGGTAGCCGAGGTCCGGCGACGCGTCGATCTGGAAAGGGCCTTCGAGGTAGATTTCGCTGCCAAGATCGCTCGCCAGTTGCTGGTCTACGAACACAGGCACGTTGGTTTCCAGTGCACCTGGGCCGCGGCCGCCAGCAGGAATCATGCGGTCGCTGGCCGCCATGACGAATGCCCATTCAGCCGGGGTAAAGAAGGTCGGTCGGTATTCGTCGAGCTTTGGAGCCACCATTTCTGCGGCTTCAGCGGCACTCAGGCCTTTGATGGCGACGCCTATCGCAGGCAACGCAATCAGCGAGGAAAGCAGAAACTTCCTTCGTGACGTAGGTTTGTTCAACAACATTTGAGGCCCCTATGACTGCTCACAAGAAAAACCCCGGGGCGATGCAAAAAGCCTCTGACGCTGTGCAAACCTCACGCGAACGTTAATAGCGGGCAGCCGGATGCACCCTGACTTGAGGGACGGAAACGGCGACTTGTCAGGTTCCGGGTTTTTTCAGCGAAAACGAAGGGCCGGTTCTCCAGCCGGTCGATGGCTCACAACGATGAGCTGTCGTGGGCGTTCAACCTATGATCGCGTTCGGGCGCTTGGCGCAATCCGGAACAGGGCTGGCAGGCCTCAAGGGCTGCTCTAATTGTTGATCGTTTGCAAAAGGGCGGCTGGATGAACAGCATTCATTCAGCACAGCATTGAGGTGCGATACTTCAGGTATCGTCTGCTCATCACGGGGCTCTGATGCTAACAGGTTTGAAAATAGTGCGACAAATTATTTCTTTGTTACTGTCAACGCGATGAGTTGTCGCAGGGCTTGAGATAGAGCGTTCGCTCGCTTGCGGGTCGCCATTCGGAAGAAGGGCATAAGGGAAGGATGGCGCATGGCGTGACGGTAAACCAGACGCCAGAAACAAGAAAGCCCGCACGAGGCGGGCTTCTTGATTTGCCGAAAGATACGATGTATCTCTCGACAGGTACTTGGTGGCTACACAGGGACTTGAACCCCGGACCCCAGCATTATGAATGCTATGCTCTAACCAACTGAGCTATGTAGCCAAGTGGCGCGCATTATT
>JARDZH010000158.1 GCA_029240955.1 Pseudomonas sp.
GTTTCAGCACCGGGCAGCTGGATATCGAAGCCATTCTGCGCGCCCGCCCGGACTTGATCATCGCGCGGATCGACGTGCGTCCAACCATTGAAAACACGGTCCTTTACAGCGTGCTTGAACGGCTGGGGATCCCGTTGCTGTACGTCGACAGCGAGGTCGATCCGCTGGTCAATGTGCCGCGCAGCGTCGAGTTGCTGGGTGATGCCCTGGGCCAGTCCGAACACGCGGCGCAGTTCACGGCAGACTACCGCGAGCGGCTGGCCGAGCTGCAAGTGCGCAGCCGCGCTCTGCCGCCACGCCGGGTATTCGTGGAAGTCAGGGCAGGGCAGGCGGGCAACTTCGAATGTTGTCACACGCAAGGCAAGACCGGCTGGGGACTGATGGTCGAAGCCCTGGGCGCGGTGAACATCGGCAGCCGCTACCTGCGCGGGCGCTCCGCCAGTGTGGCGCTGGAAACCCTGATCCGCGGCAAACCGGATCTGTACGTCATGACCGGGACCCAACGCGTGCGCAATGGCGTGAGCGCGATTCCTTTCGGTTACCGCGTCGACCGCGAGCAGGTGGAGCGGCAGATGCTGCAGCTGATGCGCCGCCCCGGTTTCGCCGCGGTGGTCGAGCCGTCACGCGGCTGCGTGGCGGGCCTCCATCACCAGTTTTACAACAGCGTGTTCAATCTGATCGGCCTCGAATACCTGGCCAAGGCCATTTGGCCCGAAGCCTTTACCGACCTGGACCCCGATGCGCGTTACCGTGAAATGCTTGGCCGGTTTACCACGCTGCCGGCGGACCAGCTGTTCGTGTTCGCAAGCACTACCTGTTTGTAGGAGCCAGCTTGCTGTGGGCGGCAACCCGGCGAGAGGTCGGTGGCAACACAACGCATGTGTCGCCTGACTTGGCGCTTCGCCAGCAAGCTGGCTCCTACAAAACGGGCACGTCCGCTTCTTTGCATTTGTCAGCAGTCACATGCCGCCTGTAACAAATCTTGTACGACGTCCTAACACAAGGTAAAACTGGCCCCCCGTCCAACAATAAAATAACGGAGACGTCCATGGATGTATCGCAACCCGTCACACAACCGGACCAGAGCCGCAGACGCTTTCTCAAGACATCCCTCGCGGTTTCCGCCGGCGTTGCGGCGCTGGGCAATCTGGCGCTGCCACGCCTGGCCGAGGCCGAGCCGCTGAGTCAGCGTTACCCCGATCCACTGGTCAAGATCCTCGATGACAGCTTCATGGAACTGCGCGTGTTCAACGCCAGCGTCGAGAAACTTGCCACCGGCCTGCGCTGGGCAGAAGGGCCGGTCTGGGTGGGCGATGGTCGCTATCTGCTGATCAGCGACATCCCGAACAACCGCATCATGCGCTGGGACGAGGTCACCGAAAGCCTGTCCGTGTACCGCGAACAGTCCAATTTCTCCAACGGGTTGTGCCGCGATCGTCAGGGCCGGTTGCTGGTCTGCGAAGGCTCGACCACGTCCACCGAAGGCCGCCGCGTCACTCGTACCGAACACAACGGCAGCATCACCGTGCTCGCCGACAGCTACGACGGTAAACCGCTCAACTCACCGAACGACATCGTCTGCAAGCGCGACGGTTCGGTGTGGTTCACCGATCCGCCGTTCCAGACCGGCAACAACTACGAAGGTCATAAGGTCACGCCCGTGCAACCCCATGGCGTGTACCGCATCGACGGCGAGAAGGGCACGCTGACCCGCGTCATCGACGACCTCAACGGCCCGAACGGCCTGTGCTTCTCGCCGGACGAGAAGACCCTTTATGTGGTCGAAGGACGCGCCAAACCGAACCGGATCGTCTGGGCGATCACCGTCAATGACGACGGCTCACTGGGCGCACGTCGCAAGCACATCGAAGGGCTGGATTTCGCGGCAATCGACGGCATCAAGTGCGATGAGAGCGGCAACCTGTGGTGTGGCTGGGGCGGCAACGGCGACCCGCGCGCGGACCTGGAAAAGCTCGACGGCGTACGAGTGTTCAATCCGGAAGGCAAGGCCATCGGGCATATTTCCTTGCCAGAGCGCTGCCCGAACCTGTGCTTCGGTGGACGTGAAGGCAACCGGATTTTCATGGCCGGCAGCCACTCGATCTACTCGTTGTTCGTCAATACGCGCGGCGCAACCTATGCGTGACGCAGCCTGCACCTGAAGCAAGCCGCACCTGACCCTGTCCGTGCTCACCCGGCAACCGGCGGGGCGGGCGCAGGTTTCGCAACAGGATTGCCGCGTACCGCACGGTAAAGCGCGGCAATCAGGTCGGACTGCGTGATGATGCCCACCAGACGCTGGCGCTCGTCGATGATCGGAATGTGACGGTGACCGTTCTCCGAGAACACCGGCACCAGATCGATCAACAGTCGGTCGCTGCTCGACACCCGCACGGTACGCGTCATGATCTGCCCGACCTGGCGCGCGTCTTCGTTGCGTCGCGGGCGAACCAGCGAACGCAGTCGCCACGCAATCCCGTCATGCACTTCAAGGTCGATCTGTTTCATGAAGTCGGCGACCGTCAGGATGCCGAGCAGATACTGGCTGCGGTCGATCACCGGCAGCGCCTTGATGCGGTGCTTGCGCATCAGCGCCCACGCCTCGCGCAGCGGTGTTTCGGGACGCGCTGTCACCAGCTCGCGGGTCATCACGTCGCTGCAACGCAAATGCCCGACATTACGCTCGAAACTCAACGCCGCGGTCTGTTCCAGCAAGGATTCAAGATCGTCGCGGCTGATGTCCAGAATCTCGTTATAGCGCGCCAGAACGGCGTCCAGATCGCTGCGCTCCACGCCGCCTGCGGGTTCGACCTTGGCCGGACGATTCATGTGCGGCCAGCGCCGCCCGGTCAGGTTGTTGTAGATCAGGCCGGCGGCGACCAGCAGCAGTGAATCGAACAGCACCGGGCTGAACGCGTACTCGAAGCGGTCGCAGCCCATCAGCACCATCAACAGCGCCGACGCGCCGCCGGGCGGATGCAGGCAGCGCATCGCCAGCATCAGGGCGATCGCCAGACCCACGGCGAGCCCCGCCGCCAGCGTTGCATCCGGAATCCAGCGATAACACGCGATGCCCACCAGCGCCGACAGCGTGTTGCCGCCAACCACTGACCACGGCTGAGCCAGGGGACTGGAAGGCAAAGCGAAGACCAGCACGGCGCTGGCGCCCAGCGGCGCGACCAGGGCCATGCCCAGCACGCCATGTTGATGGGCGATCAGGCCGTTGAGCCAGAAAGCGGCGCACAGCGCGACCAGCAAAACCCCCAACGCCGCACCGCTGCTGGCGCGAAATTTCTCGCGGCCGTCGATGTTCAGCGGGGCAGGCCAGAAAGCGCGGGCGCCTGCAATCAAGCGCTCACGCCGGGAAGGTCGAGGTGTTGGCGAAGGATGTTCGGACGGCATGAGAAAACAGTCTTCAGGTGGCTATATAAGCAGCCGGCACAGCGCGGCTGCCGAAACGGGACGCGATGGTAACGCGGATGACCGTCTCGGGCTAATCGACGGGCTGCCCGCCGTCGGCTTTGACCGCCGCGCGGATCGCTTCAAGCAGCATCAGGCACGCCGGGTTGTCGTTATCGGTGCGCCACACCAGATGCAGTTCGCTCTGCACGCCGGGGTCCAGCTCGATGTCGCGAAACACCACATCCCTGAACACCACATTGGTCGCGCAGCGCGGCACCAGCGCCAGGCCCATGCCGGCGTTGACCAGCGCCAGAATGGTCAGCGACGAACCCAGCCACTGCACGTATTCCGGCGCAACCCGTGCAGAGCGAAACATGCCGGTCAAAAGCTCGTTGAAGGGCGGGTAGGCCGAGTGCGAGTACATCAGAAACGGCACCCCGTCCAGATCCTGCACCTTCACCGAAGCGGCATCGGCCAGCGGATGCGTACTGGGCACCGCCAGCACGAACGGCTCGCGCACCAGACATTCGGTCTCGTAGCCTGGCTGAAACAGCGGAGCGCGCACGATGCCCAGATCGATGCGCCGCGCCCGCAAGGCTTCGTGCTGCTGGTAGGTGTTCATTTCCGTCAGGGAAATCTTCACATGAGGCTGGTTGAGGCGCGCCTCGGCGATGACCCGAGGCAAGAACTCGTAGACCGCGCTGCCCACAAAACTGATGGTCACCGAGCCGATATCGCCCTCTGCAAAACGCCGGGCGGCGAGGGCGGCTTGCTGTGCGCGCTCCAGCAGCGTCTGCGCTTCGATGAAGAACGCCCGCCCGGCGGCGGTCAACGCTACGCTGCGGGTGCTGCGGGTAAACAGTTCGACGCCCAGGCTGTGTTCCAGCAACTGGATCTGCCGGCTCAGCGGCGGCTGCGTCATGTTCAGTCGCTCGGCGGCGCGCCGGAAGTTGAGTTCCGTGGCGACGGTGGTGAAGCAACGCAGCTGAGCCAGCTCGAACATTGATCTATTCCAGGTATCAATCAAATCGCAAACTAGATTAGACGGGAACAATCCGTGCGTCCATGATCGGGCCATCCCAAAAAAACAATGAACGGGAATTGCCTCATGAATCATGTCTCCGGATCGACCGATCCCGCTGTCCTTGCCCGGGCGGCCGCCAAGGTAAAACGCCACATCCTGCCGCTGTTCGTGGTGATGTTCATCGTCAACTACATCGACCGTGTGAACATCGGCTTCGTCCGCAGCCACCTGGAAACCGATCTTGGTATCGGCGCCGCCGCTTACGGGCTAGGTGCCGGGCTGTTCTTCATCGGTTACGCCTTGTTCGAGGTGCCGTCCAACATGCTGCTGCAACGCTACGGCGCCCGCGCCTGGCTGACGCGCATCATGTTCACCTGGGGCGCAGCGGCCATGGCCATGGCGTTCGTGCGCGGCGAAACCAGCTTCTATGTGTTGCGCTTCATCCTCGGCGCTGCCGAAGCCGGGTTCTTCCCCGGCATCATCTATTACTTTACCCAATGGCTGCCGTCGACCGAGCGTGGCAAGGCCATGGCAATCTTCCTCAGCGGCTCGGCCATCGCATCGGTGATTTCCGGTCCGTTGTCCGGCGCGTTGCTGGGCATCAGCGGCATGAACCTCCACGGCTGGCAATGGATGTTCCTCATCGAAGGCTTCGCGTCCATTGCGCTGTGTGGCTTCGTCTGGTTCTGGCTGCAGTCGCATCCGCGTGAAGCCAAGTGGCTGACCGAGGAAGAAAAGGACGCGCTGACCAGCGCCATCGCCGACGAGCAACGGGCACGCGAAGCGTCGCAGACCGCGAAACCGTCGATCCTGCGGCTGCTGGCCGATCGGCAGATCGTGCTGTTCTGCTTCATCTACTTCTCCATCGCACTGACCATTTACGGCGCGACATTCTGGCTGCCAAGCATGATCCGCAAGATGGGCAGCCTGAGCGACTTCGAGGTCGGTCTGTTCAACTCGGTGCCGTGGATCATTTCCATCGTCGCCATGTACGGATTCGCAGCACTGGCGGCTCGCTTCAAGCATCAACAGGCCTGGGTCGCCACCACACTGGTCATCGCGGCAGCCGGTATGTTCATGTCCACCACCGGCGGGCCGATCTTTGCTTTCGTCGCCATCTGCTTCGCAGCCATCGGCTTCAAGGCAGCATCCGCGCTGTTCTGGCCGATTCCGCAGGGTTATCTGGACGCACGCATCGCGGCAGCGGTCATTGCGCTGATCAACTCGGTCGGCAACCTTGGCGGCTTCGTCGCACCCACCGCATTCGGCGTGCTGGAGCAGACCACCGGTTCCATTCAAGGCGGGCTGTATGGCCTGGCGCTGACGTCGCTGCTGGCCGCCGTAGTGATCTTCTTCGCCCGCACGACGCCGCGTCCCAGGCAAGCGTCCTCGGCAACCGAACCCCAGAACCTGAACGCCGCTTCGTTGCGCACGCCTTCAAGCCTCAAGCCCTGATCGACCGGGAGAATCATT